>JBAUEZ010000189.1:0-11453 GCA_049678885.1 Candidatus Aquilonibacter sp.
CCCCTGCGCCGCGCCGCCCGGCAGCTCGCCTGGCCCTTTGTCGCGGTCGAGAGCGACCCCAGCGGCGAGACGGCCGCCTATCTCTGCGAGGGCACGACGTGCCGCCCGCTGGAGCTGAAACACTGAGACCCGGTGCGCGTAAAGAGGGGTGGAGGAGTTCCATCATGACGCCGTATGCCCAGATGCTGCTCGCCTACGTTCGCCCGGAGGCGCAAGGCGTGTACGCTTACGAGTACGATCGCTACGCGAAGGATCCGGTAGTCGGCCTTGTTCTCACGATTTTCTTTGGAATCGTCGGTGGTGAGTCATATTACTTCGGCGACTGGAAGCGCGGCATTTGGATGACGATCGCGATGTTCAGCGGAATCGGCATGTTTATCAGCGTGCCGCTCTGGATCGCCCGCTGCTTCACGATTCAAAGTGAGTGCGAGGCGTACAACGACTACGTCGCCTGGGCGCTCGCGTGTCGCTATCTTCCGCTCACGAATGCGGTCGAGCCACCCCAACCCGTTCCCCCGAGCGGCAAGCGTCCGAATATCGGCGGAGTGCCGATGGTCGTGCGCGCCGGCTAGGTTCGAATAAACGAATTCCAGAACCAGATGCCCCACAGCCCCACGGCACACGAATAGACAATGAGCGCCTTGCCCCACACCGGCAGGCGCTCTTTGCATCCCAGGAACATCAACGCGAGCAAAAACGGCTCGAAGTCGAGCGCATGACGCATGCCGAACTGGGCGAAGCCGTTGACATAATAGAGCAAGTTCGGCGCCGCACAGAGCAGCGTTGCGGCCCACATCGCGACTACCCAATTCACCGGTTTGCGCGCGAGCAACGCCAGCACGAGCGCGGGTGAAGTCCACGTCAATGCGACGCCGCTGATCGTTGGATTCAGCCACGGAAAGTTGGGAATGCGCTCGGGTGCTTGCACGAAGAACGACCACAGCTCGTATGGCAGATACTGCAGCCGGAACGGTGAGCCGGTCGGCATGCCGGCCTGATCTTGGTGATACCACGTCGTGTAGCCGAGGTCGTACCACGTGCCCCAACGCGCGAGATTGTAACCGACCCAGATAACCGCAATCGGCGCGAGCACCGAACCAAACGAACGCAACCGCTCGCGGTCGCCGAGAAGATAGGCGTAAACCGGTAGCGCAAGCACGAGGTCGAAGCGCGAGAAGCTCGCGCATCCCGCATACAGCGCGACCAACCAGCCGCGCCGCGCACCGGCCAATTCGACGAGGGCGAGCATGGTGAAGCACGCGGCGCTGACGTGCGCGATAAACCACACGTCGCCGAGCATCGCGCACCACAACAGATCGGTCCCGGCGAGAAAGAACGCGCAGATCCAGATAGTGATCGCCCGCGAAACGCCGAGCCGTTCACCCAGCTCAAACGCCGCCCCGATTGCGATCGCACCCAAGATGACCGCGATCGCGGTCTGGTTGAAGGTTCCGAAAATGGCAACCAACGGCAACAGAAGAAACGCCGGCATTGGACCTTCGATGATGTAGTACTGGCCGTTGTACGGCAATGCGTCGATGTAGTTGCCCGGCCAGGTGATCCACGTGTGGCCGTGGAGCAAGGCCTGCGCCAGCAACACGTAGTTGTTGTACGGCGACGAACGGCCGAGCGCGACGAGCGCGATGATCGCAAGCGCGATCGCGCCCGCGAGAATCGAGGGCTTGACCTTCACGGGGTCAGCGATTTCTCCACGCGATACAACTCGGCATGCGTCGGCATTCGTTCGAGGTGATAGCCCGGAACGCTTCCTTGCGGTGTGCCCGCAACGTATACCGGCTGCGTAGAGGCCCATTGCGGCAGGCGGTCGATCTGATCGCCGTACCACGCGGCGATGATCGTTCGCTGCCCGGTTTCGTGTAAGACGTAGTCATCGTACGCGAGGGGTGGCGCGATCACCCATGTGGCCACGACAATAGCATCGCGCGGGGTCGAGCGCACGATTTCGGCGGCGTCGCGCGCGGCGCGGTCATCGTGCGGCTGATCGAAGAAATGGCGTTGTGAGACCAGCAGATAGACGATCGCGAGTCCGGTGATGGCCAGTGCTATACGATGCAGCGTCGGGCGGCGCAGCGCTGCTAGCGCCTCACCCGCGGCGACCGCGAGCAGCATGAACGCGGGCAAGAAGTAGCGGTCGACGTCGGACTCGGCGCTAAAACCGAACGCAAAGAGCGCGCTCGGTAGCATCGTTGCGCTCGCGACGATTGCGCGCGTGAGGTCGCGGCGGAAGAGCACGATTATGCCGGCGATCGCCAACGCCAGGCCAATCGGCGTAAGTTCGGTCACGGTGAGCTGCACGAAGTGCACGACGCCCTGCGAGTAGGCGCGCGCGGTGAATCCGTACCTGACGTCGTCGATCCCGACTTCGCGCCCGGTCACCAGCGCTACCCAGTTGTCGGCGAGCACGGGGTCGCCGTAGTTCCAAAACGCGCCGTCGCGTACGCCGTAGGCCGCCGCCGGATCGAGGTCTTGCGCGTTGACATAGGCGCTGCGTAACGGAAGGTAGCAAAACCACACCGCCGCGCTTATGCTCGCGATTACCGCCGCGTTGCGCAGAACGTGCGGCGTGGTCAGATGTGCGCGCGCGATAATCGCCGCCAGGAAGCCCGGCAGTGCGGTCGCCACCACCGGATGGATCGCAATCCCGAGCCCAAGTGCAAGCGCGCTCGCATAGAGGTCGCGTGCGCGTCCATCGTGCAGCCAACGCAGCAGAAAGAAGAGGATCGCAGCAAAGGCGAGCGCGACCAGCGCATGCGCCTCGGCACGCGTGGCGTGCGTCCACGCATCCTCGCCGAACGCGAAGAGCAGCGCGGCCGCGAGGCCCGCGATGCGAAAGATGAACCAACACACGCCGGCGATTGCGAGCGCGCTGAGCAGGCTCATGCGAAACGCGACCGACCCGAAGGGCACCAGGTGGGTGAAGGCCCAGCCGATCAGCGTGTAGAGCGGAAATCCCGGCGGGTGCGCGATGCCCAGGATGTACGGCACGGTGTCCATTTCACCGATGTCCCAGTACATCACATCGTGGTAGGCGCTCGCGACGTAGATTGCGAGCGGGAGGCAGAACGCGAGTGCCCCGCGCAGCCTCAAATCGGCGGCAGCGTTGCGTGCGGCAGCGGTTTGGGCTGGATGAACGTCGAGGCCGGCAACGCCGGCGGGAAGCGATAGTCGCCCCACATGATACGTTCGCGCGCCGATTTCCCGTTCACGCTTGCCTCAACGCTCACGTAGAACGGCACCCAATACTTATCGGATTTTCCGTACACCAGCGCGCCATGACCGTGCGCATTGCCGGACGCCGTCGTGAAATCGATCTCGCGCGGAAGATATGAGATGCCGTCGATGACCAGTCCCGTTATCACGAACCCGCCTGCAGATGCCAGCGGCGTGACGTCGTAGCGATAGTCGAGATGTGCGCCGTCGCGCTGCGTCTTGACGAACAGCATCGCATAGTTCGCACCGCGTGGCGCGAGACGGCCGATCGCGTAGCGATCTTCACGCTGTCCGAAGTTGACAATCTTCGGCTTGAGCGGAATACCGTCGACCGAGATCGTCTCGTCGCGCACGCGCAGGCCGCTGCGATAGAGCACGTGGCGCTGCTCGATATCGGCGATGCCGAGCTGCGACACGCTGTAGGTAAAGATCATCGCCTTGGGTGTCAGCAGGTCACCCATCTCGAGTTCGTAGCGCTGCAGCACGATCTGTGAATCCAAACTCACCGGCGCGGCACCAGCCAGTGTCAGGATTGCGAGCAGAGCTGCGACGAGAATCTTCAAACTAGTACGGCGTCGCGGATGGCTTGCACCGCCGCCGGAGCACCCGCAGTGTTCTTGCCCCCGCCCTGTGCTTGTGTCGCAGCGCCACCACCCTTGCCGTTGACAAGCGGCGCGGCGAGCTTTACTAAGTTGCCGGCGTGCACGCCGCCTTTGACCAAATCGTCGCTCGCCGAAACGAGCAGGCTGACCGTGCCGTTATCGACCCCGGCAAGCGCAATCACGCCGCTCGGCAAACGGCTGCGCAGCGCGCTCGAGAGATGGCGGATTTCTTCGGCGTTGGCTTCTTGCACGACCGCACCGACAAACGTTCGCTCGCCCTTGCGTTCGGCACGTTCGAGGTAGCTCTGCGCCTCGACCGCGGCCATGCGCGCCTTCATCTGTCCGACCGCGGTCTGCAGGTCGCGCATCTCGCGCTGCAGTTTGTTCACGCGGTCGTTCAGCTCTTCCGGCGTCGTGGAAAGCGTCGTGGCGAGTTCGCCCACGAGATCTTGTTGCCCGACGACGAAGCGCTCGGCCGAGAGCGAAACACAGCTCTCGATGCGGCGAATGCCGCTGCCGATCGAAAACTCGCTCAGAATGATGAACATGCCCAGTTCGCCGGTCGAATGTGCGTGCGTGCCGCCGCAGAATTCGATCGATGGCCCGGCTTGCAGCACGCGCACTGTCTCGCCGTACTTTTCGCCGAACATCCAGATCGCGCCACTTTGCTTGGCTTCCTCAATCGGCAGCTCGCGCGTAATCACCGGCGAGTCGTCGCGAATCATCTCATTCACGCGCGCAGCGACCGCGTGCTTTTGCTCCGGCGTGAGCGCTCCGGCGGGATTACGGAAATCGAAGCGCATCCGGTCGACACCGACCCACGATCCGGCCTGCGTGACCTCGTCCCCAAGCACGTCCTTCAACGCGCGCTGCAACAAGTGCGCCGAGGTGTGCTGACGGCGAATCTCGCGCCGCCACCAGTCAAAGACCAGCGTGTGCGTGCGTACGCCGACGGCAAACTCGCCGCTCTTGACGACACCGTGATGCGCAATCGCCTCACCCATGTATTGCGTGTCGTCAACTTCAAAGACCGAACCGTCGTCGAGAAAGAGCCGCCCGCGATCGCCGATTTGTCCGCCGCGCTCGGCATAGAACGACGTGCGGTCAAGAACGATCGTGCCATGCTGCCCCGCCGTGAGCGTCTGCAGCGGCCGCTCTTCATGGAGAATCGCGACGATCTCGCCCTCGCCCTCGAGTCCGCCATAGCCGGTAAACTCCGAGCGCACCGCCGGCAGTTCCGCCAGCGAGACGACGGCGCGCTTCGACCGCGCGTCGGCACGCGCGCGCTCGCGTTGCTCGCGCATCGCGTTATCGAACTCGACGGTATCCACGGCGACGCCGCCGTCGGCCGCGATCTCGCGTGTGAGTTCGATCGGGAATCCAAAGGTGTCGTGCAGCACGAACGCGTCTTGACCCGAGATCAAGCGCGTGCAGTTTTCGTTTGCATCCACAATCAGCGCATCGAGCATCGCCATGCCGCGCTCGAGCGTGCGGTCGAACGTCTCTTCCTCCGCGCGCAACGTCTGGGCAATGCGTGTGACGTTATCGCGCAACTCGGGATAGCCCGGCGCGAGCGACTTCACGACCGCCGGTACGAGCTCGGTCAAGAAGCCGTTAGGATACCCGAGCAGCTTGCCGTTCCGGATTGCGCGGCGTATCAAAAAGCGCAGCACGTAGCCGCGATCGGTGTTCGACGGATAGATCCCGTCGTTGATCAAGAAGGTCACCGCACGCGCGTGATCGGCGATGATGTTCTGCCGCTCGGCCCGTTCCTGCGGATGCATGGTCTTTGCGGCGACCGGCGGCTGCGCCTCGATCAGATCGGCGAACAGATCGGTGTCGTACATCGAGGCCTTACCGTTGCAGACCGCGAGCATCCGCTCGAGGCCGGCGCCGGTGTCGATCGATTTCTTCGGCAGTTCGGTCAGTTTGTTATCGGTGCCGCGATTGTACTGCTGGAAAACGACGTTCCAAATCTCAACATACCGATTGCCGAGATTCGGGCCCGTGTCTTGCGGGCCGCTCGCAAACTCTTCGCCCGTATCGTAGAAGATCTCGGTACATGGACCGCACGGACCGGTCGGGCCCATCGTCCAGAAGTTATCTTCGTCGAAACGCGTGATGCGCGACTTCTCGAGCCCGATGTCTTTGTGCCAGATCTGCGCGGCCTCGTCGTCGTCGGTATGCACGGTGACGTACATGCGCGCCGGATCGAGCTTGAGGACTTTGGTGACGAACTCCCACGCGTAAGCGATCGCGTCTTTCTTGTAGTAGTCGCCGAAGCTGAAATTGCCGAGCATCTCCAAGAACGTGCCGTGCCGGCCGGTGCGTCCGACGTTCTCGATGTCGCTCTTCGCACCGGCCACGCGCAAGCAGCGTTGCACGGTGACGACGCGCGGCGCGGACGGCGGCTGCTCGCCGAGAAAGACGGGCACGAATTGCTCCATCCCGGCGATCGTGAAGAGCGTCGTGCTCATCTCGTCGGGAATGAGACTCGCGGAGGGCATCAGCTTGTGCTGCTTGGCAACGAAGAAATCGATCCAAGCCTGGCGGAGTTCTTGGCTTTTCATGGGTTCAATGGTGGATGATAGCAGACGGCCGCGTCCGCTTCCTACCACCTAAGGGCCCCGGAGGGCTTCGTGAGGTCCGGCGCTGGGCACCGTCGTATGATCAGAAACGATGTTTCACGCACTGATTCTTGCCGCCGTTACGCTTACGCCCGCGCAGGTGAATTCCGTCGTCTCGGGCGCCGAGGCGGCGTTTAGCTCCTACATCTTCCCCGATGTCGCCGCCAAGGCCGTAACCGTACTCAAAGAAAAGGCGCCGACCTATCGGACGATCACTGATCCCGAAGCCCTCGCCAAGGCAATGACCGCGGATCTCTTCGCCGTCACGCACGACAAGCACGTTCACGTTGAGTACCATTTCGACCCAAGCCAGTTCGGTGATGCGTCACAACCGAACGCTGCTCAGATGCACCAATTCGATCAGCTGATCAACTCCGGGTTCCTCACGGTTCGTCGCTTGCGCGGGAATATCGGCTACATCGATTTTCGCGAGTTCTCCGACGATGAAGAAGTCGGCCAAGTGATCGACGCCGCCATGACGTTGGTAACGCACACAGACGCGCTTATCATCGACCTGCGCAAGAACGGCGGCGGCAGCCCGCGCGCGGCGCAAACGCTCGAGGCATACTTCTTCGACCAGCCGCAGCAGATAACGTCGCTCATGCTCCGCGATCCAAAAACCGGCGTCGTCACCGAAACCCAACAGTACACCAACGCAACGGTCCCAGGGCCGCTCTATCTCAACAAGCCGATTTATCTGCTCACCAGCAGCCGCACATTTTCATGCGCCGAACAGTTCACCTACGATCTGCGTAACCTCAAGCGCGTGACCGTCGTCGGCGAAACGACCGGTGGCGGCGCAAATCCCGGCGCATTCCTCTCGCTCGGCAACTCATTCGGCATCTTCATGCCGAACGGGCGTGCATACAGTCCGATCACGAAGACCAACTGGGAAGGTACGGGCATCGCTCCCGATGTTGCCACGTCGGCCGCCGAAGCGCTGACTCGCGCATACGTGATGGCACTCACCGCCCAGCAGTCAAAAGCAAAGGACCCAGAGCTCGTCGATGAGATCAAGCGCGGACTTGCCGATCCGGCAGATGCGCTGGCGCCTTAGCGTCTCCGCAAGAACCTAGTCGCCCAGGGCGGCGCGGAGCTTCTCCAGTGCCTTGGCCTGCAGTCGCGAGACGTGCATTTGCGAGACGTTGAGGCGTTTGGCGATCTCCGTTTGCGAGACCGATTCGTAGAAGCGCAGGTAGATGATCACCCGTTCGCGTCCGGTCAGTACGTGGAACGCGCGTTCGAGATTGGTACGATCCTCGAGCAGCTCGAGCCCCGGATCGGTGATGCCGACCGTGTCCGCCAACTTCTGCGCGCGCTTGTCACCCTCGCTTGCGATCTCGGAATCGAGTGAGAGCAGGTTGTAGGCTTGCCCTAGTTCCTGCGCTTCGAGGATTTCTTCTTCGTTCGCATTGAGCCGATCGGCCAACTCTGCGACGGTCGGGCTACGTCCGAGTTCGACCGACATCTTTTCGTTCGCGCGATTGACGGCGAGGTTGAGTTCTTGCAAGCGTCGCGGCACTTTGACCGCCCAGCCCTTGTCGCGGAAGTAGCGTTTGATCTCGCCGACAATGGTGGGTGTCGCGTAGGTCGTGAACTCGACGCCCCGATCGCGCTCGAAACGATCGATGGCTTTGAGCAATCCGACGGTGCCGACTTGCACGAGATCGTCGAGCGGTTCACCGCGATTCGCGAACTTCAGCGCAAGAAATCGTACGAGATTGAGGTGCGCAACAACCAGCTCGTTGCGCAAGCCATCGTACTCGCGCTCGTGAACGTCGGGCTGTTTCTCGTGGCGAGCGCGTGCACGCTCAAAGTGCGCAAACAACTCGCGCGTACGTTCGCGCACCGAACGCACGTCCTCGCTTTGGTCGCGCACGTTAGACCGCTAGCCGCTTGACCATAACCAGCAGGGTACCTTGATCCGGCTGGACGTCGTACTCGACTTCATCCATTAGCGAACGAATCAGGAATACACCGAGGCCTCCGACGCGCTCATCCGTAAGGTCGCGGGAGCGGATGTGCTCTGGTCGCGTGCCGCGACCGTGGTCACGTACGCTCAGGCGAAGACTGCCGGGGACAGCTTCGGCTTTGATTTCGATGAATGGGCTGCCATGCGCGTGTTGGATTGCATTCGTGCACGCCTCTGCAACGGCGAGCTTGATATCTTCGATCTCATCGATCGAAAAATTCAAGCGGCTCGCGACGGCTGCAACCGAAAGCCGCGCAAGTGCGACCCATTCCGCTTTGCACGGAATCCGGAGGTCGACGATGTCGACCTCGTCGGTGCGCGGCAATGGCTGATTCACACAAGCGCCTTCATTGCAGCATCTTCGCTTTCGAAGATGCCGAAGATCTTCACTAAGCCGGTGATGTCGAAAATCTTGCGAATCTGCGGATTCGTGCAGACAAGATTGACGGAACCACCATGCTCGCGCACGCGTTTGAGGCCACCGATTAGAACGCCGAGACCCGTCGAGTCGATATAGCGCACTTTTTCTAGATCGATGACGAGATTATAGACGCCGCGATCGATAAGATCGCCAATTGCGTCCTTGACTTTCGGCGAAGTGTAGACGTCGATCTCACCACTCAATTCGACGATGTAACAATCACCTTGTGCTTCGCGAACGTTTACCTTGATGTCCAACGTCTTCTCCATCTTATTGATCGGCCGCGTCACCCATGGTGGCGCGTGCATTTTCCACAATTGTGCGACCCCGCTCGTAGAGATCGGCATAACGTCCACGAAGATCGCCCGAGGCATCCATCGCTAGGTTACCCGCTTCTCGTGCTTTCCCAACCAGGAGATCCCTCGTCTCCTCTTGGGTCAACAGTACGGCGACGGCACCACCGACGATCGTGCCGAGGACAAACCCGGCAAAGAACCCGCCGCTGCTTCCGCCGCCCTCGTTACTCATGATCTCCTCTTCCCGTAACGATGCGCCGCAAACCAGCACTGATCCCGGCAATCGTCGCGCCCACGTTCTCGATCGCGGGGGCTAGCGCTCCCTTGGCTAGCTCGGCTGTATCAGAGACCGAATCGGCGACGCCTTCGACGGCTTCGACGACCCCGCGGAGGCGGGCCAGCGTCTGGTCGGCGGTGTCGGCAATGCCCCCGACGTGGTCGAGCGTCTCGCCAATCGGCTTACCCAGGTTCTGCATTTGCTGGTCCACGACATCGAGCGTGACGTTGACGTGTCCGAGCGTGCGCGCGAGCGCAATTCCCCCAACGAGCGCGCCGACACCGACTAGGAACACGCCGATGCCGATACCGATGTTCATCCAGTCTGCTGTGGTCACGTTGCTCTCCCTTGCAGCTCCTCGCTCATACGGGGCACCAGTTCCAGAACCCGGTCGATCTCTTCCTCGGTTGTGTCTTCACCGAGCGAAAATCGGATCACGCCTCGTTGCCAGCGCGGATCAATGTTGAGCGCTGCGATAACATGGCTTGGTTCCAGCACACCCGAGGTGCAAGCGCTTCCGGCTGAGACGGCGATGCCCTCCAAATCGAAACGCATCAGCAGCTCTTCGGAGTCGAGACGATCGAAGGACATGTTGCTCATATTCGGCAGACGCGAAACGCCCGCGCCATTGATACGTATGCCTGGCACGCGTGCTTGCAAACCCGCTTCAAAACGGTCGCGCAGCCGGCCTATCCGTTCGGCGCGTTCGCGCGACGCGGCGACACGTTCGAGCGCCGCGGCGAATCCAACGATACCCGCGACGTTCTCCGTCCCCGATCGCCTTCCGAACTCTTGCCCGCCGCCGTGGACGAGCGATTGCAACGCGACGCCGTCACGCACGTAGAGTACGCCGACGCCTTTGGGTCCATAGAACTTGTGCGCTGAAAGCGAGAGCAAATCGACACCGAGCTTGCGCGGGCTTACGTCGATCCAGGCGGCGGCCTGGACGGCGTCCGTGTGAAAGAGTACGTCGCGTGCACGCGCCGCTGCGGCAAGCGCAGCGATCGGTTGGATAACGCCGAGCTCGTTATTGGCGTACATGACGCTTGCGAGTACGGTGTCGTCACGCAGCGCACGCATGAACACCGCTGGGTCGACCAAGCCGCGTTCGTCGACGGGCAAGAGCGTGACCTCAAAGCCCTCCTCACGCAACGCATCGAGTGCATGCAAGACGGCGTGGTGCTCGATCTGCGTCGAGATGATATGTGTGCCGCGCCGGCGGTTCGCGCGGGCTGCACCAAGCAGCGCCTGGTTGTCGGCCTCGGATCCGCTGGCCACGAAGGTGATCTCTTTGCGTCCCACGCCAAGTGCCGCCGCGACGCGATCGCGGGCGCGGTCCAAACCGGCGCGTGCTTGGCGCCCTTCGGCATGCAGCGAACTCGGATTATGACCTGAATCGGTAAAGAACGGGAGCATTTCGGCCAGCACGTCGGGGTGGACCGGGGTGGTGGCTGCGTGGTCGAGGTAGATGCGCTTTTTCATCCGATTCTCAGAGCCATCTCAGAGCCTTGCCGTACGCTCGTTCGTGTGCGAAGCTCCATTGCACACTCCGAGAAGTAGCAACGGGAACGACGGTCCGGGGGTCAACCCCGGGCCGTTACTTTTTTTCGTCGTTCTCGCCCGCACCGTAGTAACTCCGTCCGCGCAAATTCTCCGGCAGATTGTCCTGCTTGATCGAGTAGTCGTCGTGCGCGTAGTGATAATCGCGCCCATAGCCGAGTCCCTTCATCAAACCCGTCGGAGCGTTGCGCAGATGCAACGGCACCGGATCGTTGCGTGTCTCTTGTACATCGCGCAGCGCGGCGCCGTAGGCTCGACCGACACTATTGCTCTTCTTCGCTCGTGCCAAATACAGCGTTGCGTGCGCAAGCGGATAGAATCCCTCCGGCATGCCGACGAAATGCACCGCCTGCTGCGCGGCGATTGCGACTTGAATGCCCTGCGGATCGGCGAGTCCAACGTCTTCGGACGCAAGAATAACGAGCCGCCGCGCGATAAAGAGCGGATCTTCGCCGCCGTCGATCATG
>JBAUEZ010000190.1:0-16418 GCA_049678885.1 Candidatus Aquilonibacter sp.
TCGAAAGACGACATGACCGAACTCGACGCGCAACACGTGAGTCTCAAGGGCGCGGTCGTGATCGTGCGCCTCAGCGCGCCGGGCGGCCGCGGCATTCTCGCGCTGGATCCGAGCTACAACGCATACAACGAACTCAAAAAGCGCGGTGCCGTAGCAATCCTTGAATTCATGGATCCGGCAGCGCAAGGCTACGGCGGCGGCGCGATGTGGCCGGGCGGCAACTTCAAGAACACCAACATGGCCGAACGCATGAGCGGCATGTCGCCGCGTGCGTTCATGCAGTTCCCGCCAGGCGATCCGACGATGGACGGTCATGCGCCGGTAATGGGCGCTCCGCACAAGTCGTGGAACGAGATCCCCCATTCGACGATGCCCGAGCTGAGCATCACGCAGGGCACGGCGCGGGCACTGCTCGCCGGCATGACCGGGAAAGCCGTTCCGCAGTCGTGGCACCCGATGTTCGAATTCACGCAGTACTTCGGCGGCAACGAGATCGCGCGCGTGCACACGAAATTCGAGCGCGAGCTCAAGACGATCTGGCTCGTCTTCGGCGACATGAAAGGCTCGACCGACCCGAATTCGATCGTCATGATCGGCAGTCACCGCGACGCGATGACCTTTGGCGCGATCGACCCGGGTAGCGGCACGACCGTGCTGCTGCAAGATGCCGATGCCTTTGCCAAACTCGCCAAGGCCGGCTGGAAACCGAAACGCACGATCGAGTTTGCATCGTGGGACGGACACGAACTCGGGCTGTTCGGCTCCGCGGCCTACATCTATGACAAGGGTCCCGGCCTGCGCAAGATCGTCTTCCAATATATCAACACCGACCAGTTGACGACCGGCGATCCCTTCGTCGTGAGCGCATCGCCCGGACTCTTCGCCTTCATGCAGCAGATCTGCAACGTCGTGCCGGAAGCGCACAGCTCGAAGATGCTCGGCAAACGCGATCAGCGGACGACACCGCTGCTCAATGCGATGGGCGGCGGATCCGATCATCAGAACTTTGCCTATATGCTCGGCGTTCCGAGCACGTCGAACGGCTACTACGGCCCCTTCGGCGCGCATCATACCGCCGAAGACAACCTCGACGGACTGCGCACCTACGATCCGGGGATGCGGGAAGCCGTCGTGACCGCGCAGGTCACCGGCATCCAAGCCATGCGCGCGGCAAGTGCCGACGTCTCACCGCTGCGCATCGAAGAGATCCCCACGCAGTTGCTCAAGGATCTGATGCCGATCCAGCTCGCAGCATTCGAGGCGAGCGACGGCAAAGTTACGCTGAACGACTTGCGCGATGCGCTCGTCGCATATCAAACCGCGGCGCACGCAACCGACGTCGCGATGCAGAAGGCCGAAGCAGCGGGCGACAGTGCGACGATGACGCAACTTGCCGCCAAGGAACAGGCGTCACGCGATGCGTTCTACATGCCCGACGGATTGCTCGAGCAATCGGCGTATCACACGATCGACCGCGTTTACACGAGCTTCCCGGAGATCGTCTTCGCCGGCAAAGACAAAGCGAGGAGAGCGAAGGCCGTCGATCGCATGACGACCGCGGTCAAGAACGCGACGGCTGCGCTACAATAGTTGCATGCGTACTATTCTTTTCATCGCTGCGATCGTCGCGGCGCTCACGCTTCCCGCGCACGGCGCGGATATCGAATCGCAGCCGACCGTCGCGGGCGTCGCGGCCGTCGAGGCGCATTGGACACAGGCCTTCGTTCACGGAGACGCGGCGTATCTGCAATCGTTGCTTTCCGACGACTATGTCTCGGTGAGCGCGGATGGGGTACCGCGCGACCGCGCGACTATCGTGAAGCTAGCACTTGCATTCGCCGCGCGCAACGGTGCCTCGCCGCTACCGGCGCCTCCGGCTCAGACCATTCGCGTGCAAGGCACAACCGCGGTCGTCACAACCGACGCGAACGGTCAGCGGTCCGTCGACGTCTTCTATTACGCCGGCGAGCGCTGGCACGCGTGGTATTCGCAGCACACAGCGATCAAGCGCCCAACGGGGGGCTAACGGTAGCGCGCGTTTCGCTGCGCGATTGGTAGAGTCTCCAGAATTCTTGCGCAATGAGCGATGGGTCGATCGTGCCATTCTCCGACGATATGCCCTTTATCGTGCCGTGCACCATGACCTCACCGACGTAGACGCCTTCCCCCTTCAACCGCGCCGCTAACAGGTTCCGACCTCGCAGATCGTCTTCGGCACGGATTACCCGTATGTCACGTCGAAAGACAACGCGGATTCGCTGATTCCTCGACTGCACGATGCCTGACAAACGCTATCACGTCACCGTCAATGGACATACGCACATCGTCGATGCGGCGCCGACTACGCCGCTGCTGTACATTTTGCGCGACGACCTCGCGCTGGACGGGCCGAAATTCGGTTGCGGGCTGTCCCAGTGTGGGGCGTGCACGGTACAGCTCGACGGCAATGCGACCCGATCGTGCATCTTCCCGATCGACGCCGTCGGTTCGATGAAAGTCACGACGATCGAAGGTTTGGCGGTCGACGGTAAGATGAGCGCCTTGCAGGCGGCGCTCGTCGAAGCGCAAGCGCCGCAATGCGGTTACTGCATGTCCGGCATTACGATGAGCGCGGCGGCGCTCTTGCGCGAGAAACCGCATCCGAGCGATCGCGAGATCCGCGACGCGCTCGACGGCAATCTTTGTCGATGCGGAACGCACACGCGCGTGATTAAAGCGATCAAGGATGTCTCCGGAGGAACGACATGAGCGCCACTCGTGCCGAGTTCCTCGCGAGCGTCGGTTCGCTCGTGTTCGTGATCGCAGCAGCGCCGCGCTCTGAGAGCAATCCGCTCGGGACCAAGACGTATCCGAACGTCGGCTCGTGGCTTGCGCTCGAGCCCGACGGCAGCGTGACGATCTTTTACGGAAAGGTCGAACAAGGAACCGGTATCCAGACCGCGATCGCGCAACTCGTTGCCGACGAACTCGACGTCGCATTCGAGCACATTCACGTCATTCAGGGCGACACGGACCTGACGCCGGACCAAGGGTATACCGCCGGAAGTGCGTCGCTGAGCGTCGGTTCCGTCCCGATTCGGCACGCGGCGGCGCAGGCGCGTGCAACGCTCATCGTGATGGCCGCCGCGCGGCTGAAGGTCGCGCCGGGGACGCTCGCGACGCGCGACGGCGCCGTCGTTTCGACGACTGATGCAACCGTCCACGTGCCGTATGGTGAACTCGTGAGCGCGGGGCGCTTTCCCGGCACGATCGGCAATGACGTGCAGCTCAAATCGCCCGCTTCGTATCGCGTCGTCGGCAAGCCCGTGCCGCGCGTGGATATTCCCACCAAACTCAACGGCTCGTTTCGGTACGTGCAGAACGTTCGGTTGCCTGGAATGGTGCATGCGCGGATGATCCATCCGCAGCGGCTCGGTCAGATCGCGCTCCGCGTCGACGTCGCATCGCTCGGCGAACTACAATCGAAGGTTCAGGTCGTGCACCGCGAGGGTTTCGTCGCCGTCGCCGCAACGCGCGAATGGGACGCCGTCTCCGCGGCCGCAACGCTGAAAGTGGAATGGTCCGACACCGTGAACCTTTCGTCCGACGAGCAAATCGGCCAGGTGTTGCGCACGACGCTCGGCACGGAGCGCACGCTGCTCGAGACGGCGAATGTTTTCGCGCCGGCGGGCGCACGTGAACTTCGCGCGACCTACGTGTGGCCGTTCCAGTCGCACGGATCGATCGGGCCGTCGTGCGGCGTTGCCGATGTGCGGCCGAATCACATCACGATCTGGAGCGGTAGCGAAGGAACGAACTTCTTGCGACGTTCAATCGCGGCGTTGCTGCGGCGGCCGGAATCAGATATCGTCGTGAAATATGTCGAGGCGTCAGGCGCGTACGGGCACAACGGCGCCGACGACGCGGCGGCCGCGGCTGCTCTCGTATCGGCTGCGATCGGCAAACCGGTTCGCATGCAGTGGATGCGCGTCGACGAAACACGCTGGGATCCGAAGGGGCCGGCGATGTTGATGGACCTCGCGGCTTCGCTCGATGCGTCCGGTCACGTGGTGGCATGGAGTTTCCATGGCTACAGCCCGACGCATCAGGGACGCCCCGATGGAACCCCGGGATCGCTGCTGGCGGGGCGCCTGCTGGGCGAGGCGCTGCAAACGGCGCCATTCGTCGGCGGCGACCGCAATGCGCCAACGAATTATGCGTTTACCAACCAGCGCGTCGTTATCACCGATCTCCAAAGTGCCGCGCTTCGGCAGTCGGCGCTGCGCGGTCTCGGCGGAACGGCCAATACGTTCGCAAACGAGTCGTTTGTCGACGAGCTCGCGCATACGGCAAACGCGAACCCGATCGACTTCCGTCTCGCGTACCTGAGCGATGATCCGCGCGCGAGAGCGGTGCTCGAGGCCGTGCGACCCGCCTTCCGTCCGGGACGTGGCGTCGCATTCGTGCGCTACGAGAACAACGCCGCATACGTCGCGGCCGTGGTCGATCTTCGCGTCGATCACAAAAGCGGCCACGTGAAGCTCAACCACGTGTGGGTCGCACACGATTGCGGATTGATCGTCAATCCCAACGGGCTGCGCAACCAGATCGAGGGGAACGTCATTCAGGCCGCGAGCCGCGCGCTCGTGGAGGAAGTACGCTTCTCCGCTGACGGCGTTACAAGCAGGGACTGGGAGACGTACCCGATCTTGCGCTTCAGCGACGTGCCGCAAATCGACGTGACGTTGCTAGACCAGCCGGACCAACCGATTCTCGGCGCCGGTGAAGCGACGACCACCGTGATCGCGCCGGCAATTGCAAACGCGATCTTCGCGCAAACCGGCGCGCGCCTACGCGACGTGCCGCTTACGCCGGCGCGCGTGAAGGCCGCCCTCACCGGAATCGGGCGATGACGACTCACCTGTTCTGAGGCGACGCTCAACGGGTGCGCGTCATCGTCGACGGTCGACGGGGTGCCGGAGGATATCAGCGCTGAAGCCGAGGCCCGCGACAAGATGCGTTTTGTTGTCGAAGCCAA
This sequence comes from Candidatus Aquilonibacter sp., assembly GCA_049678885.1. Lineage (GTDB taxonomy): Bacteria > Vulcanimicrobiota > Vulcanimicrobiia > Vulcanimicrobiales > Vulcanimicrobiaceae > Aquilonibacter. The sequence continues at coordinate 5,018 of JBAUEZ010000190.1, forward strand.
TATCGACCTTTACCGTTGTTGTTGGAAATTCGACGCGGTAGTGGTAGATCGTGGTGTTGCCGTTTTCGTCCTTGCCCTTAAAGATGACCCCCGTTGGCTTTCCGAGCTGCGCAAATTGTTGAGCGATCTGTTTCTGCGTCTCCCGCGTGGCGATCTTTGCGAAACTCGGCGTGAGTTCGCTACTCTGTAATGAACCGCTCATCGCCTCGTCGAGAAAGTGCAGAATCAGCGGACGCATAGCGAGATCTTCGCCCGGCGCGGCTGCGTGCGCGGCCATGGCGGCGTCGGGGAAAATGGATTCAAGCACGGCGGCCTCTACCACACTCGGATTGGTGCCCGACGTACTGTTTTCGAACACGATGATATCGAGGCGATCGTCTGGATACGTGGCGTTCATCGTAAACGAACCGAGCGAACCGCCGTTGTGCCAGATGCGTTTGTGGCCGTCGAGCGGATCGGCGCCCAGCCCCATCCCGTAGGTATCGGGGCTTCCGCCGGGGAGCGTTGGCGGCGTCGACATCAGGGTGTAGTCCACAGCGCGCACGATTTTGCCTGATGTCAGCGCGGTATCCCAGGCTGCCATGTCGGCAACGGTCGAGACGATCTCGCCGGCGCCGCCGGCCCAGGCGTTGTGGATGAGCGGCGCCGGCTGCAGCGGAAGTTTGCTGTCGAATCCCTTCCAATAGCCGACAGCGTAATCATCGAGCGACGGTTCGTCGTCGACAAATGCGGAGCGCGTCATACCGGCCGCCGCAAAGATATGCTCGCGCACGTACGCTTCCCACGACTGCCCAGAGACTTTCTCGACGACCTTCCCAAGCACGTAGTAGTTCGTGTTGCTGTACTCCCAACGCGTGCCTGGCGTAAAATGCAGCGGAACGTTCACGAGCTCTGCCACGGCGGAGAGACCTCCGCCCGTCGAGAGATGTTCGGGCGGCACGTGGTGGAGATAGTCTTCTAAGCCAGACACCTGGTTGAGCATTTGCCGCAGCGTAACTTCGTCGGCATGCGGGAATGTTGGAAAATACTTTGCGAGCTTGTCATCAATCGATAATTTGCCGGCTTCTTGCAATTGCAAAACCGCAGCGGCAGTAAACTGCTTTGTAACCGAACCGATCTCGAAACGCGTGTTGTCGTCGACCGGCTCGTTCTTCGCGATGTTCCGCAAGCCGTACGTCTTGATGTAGACCAGCTTACCGTCTTTCACCACGCCGACCGCGGCGCCGACGGGTTTCTGCGCGATGAGGATCTTGTCGACGGCGGGCGTGACCACTGCATCGAAGGGCGGAGGTGAAGCGACCATACGCTACATATCGTATCGTTGCAAGCTTGTGCCTGCTTGGGACACCGCTGAAACGACGAGCGTCTGCCGGCTACGCGGGCTGGTTCATTCGCGCTACGTCAGCCGCGGAGATGCCCTCTAACGCCAAACCATACGCGACGCTGTTGTCGACGAGACTGCGGAGCCGCTGGGTGAGCGCCATGCGCGTGTAGCTTGTGGTGAGCGGAGGAAGCGCTGCAAGGCGCGCAGCGATCTCGTGCGCCCGAGGCCGAAGCCGATCGCGCGTAACAATCTCGCTAATGACACCTAAGGTCTTTGCCTCCTCGGCGGCGATGATCTGCTGGGTCAAGACGAAGGTGCGCCCGCGCACCGAACCAATCACTTCGGGCCAAAGCAAGTGAATGCCGTCGCCGGGTACGATGCCGAACGCAAAATGCGCTTTGTCTTGGAAGATCGTGTCCGGCGTAGCGATGACGATGTCCGAGAGAAGCACGTACTCGGAATGGACGGTTGTCGGACCATTGACCGCGGTAATGACTGGAACGCTGATGTCAAGCAAGTTCGCGAGCATCTTCCGTCCTTCACGGTATACTTTGTCGAAGCCGCGCGGCGTGAAGAAATCGAAGCCATCGCCGGTTATATTATCGATGAAAGCGTTCCCCGCTCCGGTTAAGATAACGACGCGTGTATCAGGGTCGGCGCCTATCTGGTGAAACAGATCGACGTACTCTTCATGTACCTCCCCGTTAAATACCAGGGTATCGCCATTTGTATGCAATACGGCTTCCAAGACGCCATTGTCGGAGCGCGTCAGCCTGGCGTGAGGGAACGAAGTACGGTAATGATCGAGGCTGCTCATGAGATACCTTTCTGGTCGGGATGACAAAGCGGATTCACTTGTAGTACGCGATCAGTTGGTCGGCAACGTCTTTGAGATCTTTTCCGACCACCTGCGGCTGCGGACCGACGCTAAGCACGTCGTTCCAAGGGCGCTTGATCAGCGCCGCCTGCCATCCCGCACCGAGCGCTCCCATCGTATCCCATGTGTGTGAGGCTATTAGCAAGAATCTGGATGACGGGAGACCGACTTCGGTTTCGACATGCTGGTACGCCTTGGCGTTTGGCTTATGCGTCTGCACGTCGCCGGCGCTGAAGTGGCGCTCGAACAAGCCGGCGATCCCGCCCCCTTCGAGCTGGCGCATCTGAATCTCGATCGTGTTGTCAGTGAGCGTGAAGAGCCGGAAGCCGCCGTTGCGCAATTGTGCGAGTGCGGCAGGCACTTCCGGATGCGGCGGCTGCGTGGCAAATGCGTTGGTGAGCTCATCTTTCTGTTTGTCAGTGACCGTAATGCCTTGCACCTTGGCGAGCATTTGCAGCACGGCGGCGCCGATGTCGGTAAACGGGACGTAGGCGCCGGACTGGGTGAGCGACTGCGAATAGAGGATCAGGTTCGCAAACCACAAGCGCATAGCGTTCTTGTCGCCAAAGATGCTCTCGAAGATCGGCGTAACATTCTCCAAGTTCACCAGCGTTTCGTTGACGTCGAAGACAATCAGCGGCTTTTGGACGTTCGTGGTGTTCATGTGGTCAGGCCGTCCGCATCGTCAGCGATTCGATGTAGTCGAGCACTGTGTCGAGCGCATCCTCCAGCGGCGCCGTGTTGCGCCGCACTTGCGTGAGCAGAAATCCGCCCTCGACAGCCGCAAGCAGGGCGGTGGCCAGACGATCGGGATCGACATTTTTTGCGAATTCGCCCCGGTCGTACATAGCGCGTAATCCACTGCGAATGCCGTCCTCCCATTGTTCGAACGCGATGCACAGATCAACACGCGCCGCGGCCGAGGTTTCTGCAAGTTGCGCCGCAAGCGTGCCAAGCGGGCAGCCGCCTTCGCACCGCAAGCCCTGCTCGATGCCGACGAGGTGATCGCGCCATTTACGTAACGCGCGAATGCTATCCAAGTGCCCGAGATGCTCGCGCTGCACGCCAAGCGCGCGCTCCGTTTGATAGGCGATGACGGCGCGCACCAAACTCGCTTTGTCGTCGAAGTAGTGGTAAAGCTGCGACGAACTCACGCCCGCGGCTTCGCGCACCTCCTCGGTGCTAGTGCGCCATACGCCTCGTTGCTGTAGGAGTTGCGCGGCCGCCGCGACGATCCGCTCGCGGGTCGCTCGGCCCTTCGGGGTCAGCTTGCGATCCAGCTGGATGGTACTCATAGCTCGGATTTTGGAGTTGACAATCCAATTTTCCTCGGTCATATTGACGGCTCGGAGGTATTAAACGTGAGTAATTCTGCAAAACCGAGCATCGTGTTCTGCCACGGAATTTGGGCCGACGGCTCATCCTTTCGCAAGGTCATTCCGCCGCTGCAGGCTCAGGGCTACGAAGTCATTGCCGCGCAATATGGCCTCGATTCGAACGAGGACGATGTTGCCACCGTGAAGAGCGCGCTCGGGCGCGTGCACAGTCCCGCGATCCTTGTCGGCCACTCGTACGGCGGAAGTGTTATTACGGCCGCGGGAACCGACGATCGTGTTATCGGCTTGGTCTACATCTGTGCGCTCGCTCCGGATGCCGGCGAAACGTCGCAGACCCAACTGGGGAACTTTCCCACCACCGATGTGTTCAAATACGTCGAAGTTGCGGACGGGCGGCTGTATCTGCGACCGGAAGGCATCGCGTCTTTCGCGGGCGACCTCTCGGAGGAAGAGCAGCAGCTCGTTTGGGCGACGCACTATGCGCCGGCAGCGGATTTGTTCAGCCGCAACGCTCCCGGCGTCGCCTGGAAAACGAAACCGAGCTGGTATGTCGTCGCCAAGAATGACCACACCGTGCAACCCGATCTAGAGCGCTTTTTTGCCAAACGCATGGGTGCGACGGTGACCGAGCTCCCGTCCAGCCACGTGGCGATGCTGTCGCACCCGGACGAGGTTGCCAAGGTTATCGACACGGCGGCCAAAGCTGCACCCGTTCCCGCGACTCGTTGAAATGCAACAGCTTTCGACGACGGAAGAAAAGAACAAGGCGATCGTCCGCGAGGCGTTCGAGACACTGTTCAACAAGCGTGACTATGCGGCAGCAGAACGCTTCTGGTCGCCCAACTACATTCAGCACAGCGCGCACATTCCGCCAGGACGCGACGGGCTATTCAATCTCATCAGGAGCGCGCCGCCGGAGTTGCATTACGAATCCGGCGTGATGCTGGCGGAGGGCGACTTCATCATGGTGCACGGGCGCTATTCCGGTATCGGGCAACCAGCGAACTGGGTCATCGTCGACATCGTGCGTCTCGAGAACGGCGTTCTCGCCGAACATTGGGACGTCGTTGAGGACGAGGCAACGCGTGAAGCGTCCAAGAGCGGTCTGCCGATGTTCGGAGCTACGTTCCCCTCAGGGTGACAGTTTATTTTTGTTCGACGGTGAAACCGAGGTCTTCGAGCACCTTGACGGCCCCGGTTTTGCCGCCCTCGAAATCACCCGACGCAAGTTTCTTGCCGGTCGCAAACTCATAGGCCGTGCCCAAGATGGCTTTGGGCGGGTAGCGGTGCTTGTTCACGACTAAATCGTAGGTCGTGGTTGGAGCGAAACCGTGCTCGGCGAAGAATTTCTCGGGTCCGAGATTGTCGTACTCTTTTGTCGCGCGCATTACGTGCTCGCGCGTCACGCGGTCCCATGCCACCATCTGTTCAACCCTCCGTCTTTAACTGCCGTTCGAGGCTCCACTTCGACAAGCTCAGAGTCGCACCTCAGGATGACAGGCTTCGCTACGCGCGGGATGACAAGGCGAGCTCAGGGTGACTGTGTGGTTATTGTGATCGAGCCGTCATCAGAATGGACGCGCATTGCTGACCCCCCGTTGCCGACGCGAATGTTTTGTTGCGCTCCATCGTCGCCGCGCTGACGAACGCCGTCGACGCGTAGGCTGCCGTCGTTGGTCGACGCGTCGACCGTAACGTCGGAACCGGGGGCAAATGCGACTTTGATGTGTCCATCGCTGGTCGCAACGTCGTACTTGCCTCCGGCCGCGGCGGCGAAATTGCGCACTTCGATCCATCCGTCGTTGCTGCTCAGATCGAGCGCCGGCGACGCGATGTCATCTGCCAGGATATGGCCGTCGTCGGTGTGGGCGACAATCGCGCCTTTAACGTGCGTCAGTTCGATGCGACCGTCGAGCGCTTTGATCGTCGCACCATTCTTCAGATCCGAGACTTCGGCGTTGGCGCACGCGTCGACGATGACGGCGGCGGTGGCCGGCACCTGGACTTCGAAATGCTGGCGCGAGTTCGAGAATCCGATGAACATGGGCCAGCCTTCATGATACGCGGGACGCGAGATGTGCACGCCGTTGAAATCTTGCGTGACGGCTAGCTGCGGATAATCATGCGGGCTGCGCAGCGTCACGCCGGAGAAGGAGGTGTCGTCTTTCACGTGGACCAGGCCGTCATCCGACACGCCGATCGTGACACCCGAATTCGGATCGTCGATCGTGACGCGCGGCGCGTTACCGGCAGCGACCGGCGTAAAGGTCTTGGCGACAAAATTCGCACCACCAGGGCCGCCGCCGGCGAAGACATCGCCGGAGACAGCTCCGCGGATACTGTACGCGGCTAGTCCGAGAATGGCGACCTCGGCGGCGACAAGCACCGCGATCAACGAGGTACGGGATAGGCCGTTCATCGCGTTACGCATTCTACGGGCAGGTACGGCGGGCCGCCGCTTCTTGTTTCAGTCCGTTGTCTGGCCGACTTCGATGAGGTAGCCGTCGGGGTCCCGGATATAGCAGCGGATTTCGCCGTCGCTCTTGTGGACCTTGGGTTCGGTAAGAAAGTGCGCGCCGCGCGACTTCCAGAGCTTGTAACACTCGTGAATGTTGGCGACACGAAAGTTCAGTGCGATGCTCAGACGATCGGGATCGGCGGGCGGCGCCGCGGTGACGGTCGGCTTGTCATCGGTTGGGCCGCCGCCCTCGTTGATCAGAAGCCAGGTGTTCGCGAGGCGCAACACCGCCGGGTCCTCTTCGTCGATGACCTGCGCTTCGAAGACCTTTTCGTAATACTCGCGCGAGCGTTTAACGTCTTTGACGATCAGCAATGTCGTAACGACAAAACCCTTCGCTGGAAGCGGCTCATGCGGTTCAATCAGCGGCGGGTTCGCCGGATCGTAACTCATTGCTCGCGCCTCAGGGTGACAATACTCTAGCAGGCGCGGGCGGCGAGGATCGCGTTGAGATCGTGGATCGCGCGATTGTTGTCGACGTGTTGCTGGTAGTCGACGTCGGTCGTGTTTTGATTTTGCAGATATTGAACGAGGCCGCGGTCGGCGTCACACGAGCCGTAAACAGGAACCGCAAGATTGGGCTCGCCGTTCGTGTTGATCTTGGTCTCGATCGCCGTGATCTGGTCCTCGAGTTGGGTCTGCCGCGCGGGCGGCACGCCGAGCCAGTTGAGCTGAAACTCCAGCTCCATGATCGCCTGACGTTCGGCGGCGTTCTGTGCGAGTGAATCCTGGGCGAGCGCCGGCGCCGCGGTCAGGAGTAACGCGAGCGCAAGAAGAGCAAGGTGTTTCATAGGCTCAGTATACCCATATTTAGCAATCGCCGCCCTCATCCACCGTGAAGGACGGAATCGTCTGCGTGCGTCCGTTGACGTCGGTGATCGTCAGCGACATCGAAGCCGGCGACCCAACATTCGATGTGAAAAAGAAGTCGTGATTGCTTCCGGGGAGCGCCGTGATGGTGACGTTCGGCGCGGGAGAAGCGACGAGCGTGAACGGACCGCTGTTGCCGCGTTCGTCGATGCTCACGAGCTCGCCCTCGGAGCATCCGCCGTTGCTACCGACGCTGGTGAGCGGTTGCGACCACGTGGTCGTATTGACGGCGCGCGCAATATTCAGCGTGTACCCCGTCGTGTAGCCTTGGTAAAGGACGTATAGGGCACCGTGGCCGCCGTACGCGACTTGAAACACACCGTCCACGGACGGGAGCGCTGCCAATAGCGTGGCCGGTGTCGTGTGCAGGTTATCGGCAGCTCCCAGCGCGTCGAAGTTGGTATCGACATACGCCAGCCGGTCCGCAGTTGTACCCGTTGGTGAGAAGACCGCGAGCCCATACGGCACCGCGGAATATTCCTCGACGGAGCTGGTTGGGAGAAGGCTGAAGAGTGACGAAAGGCTTGACGCACCCGACGCGGCCCACTCGGCATCAGCGTTCTCATTAATACCGCTACGAAACGCCGCGTACACGTTGCTCGCCCCATCGGTGGCAACGCCGCCCGCTGTATTCGCTGCAGCAAGGGCAGGCACGATCGGGTTGACCGAACTCGGGCCGGTCGTTGTGATGTTGAACAACTGAACGGGGCTGTAACCGACATATGCCATGCCGTTTGCGAGCGGCGCGGCCCAGTTGCTTTCATCGCTGGTGTCGCCGTTGAGCGTGAACTGCGCTACGGGTGTTGGTGCGACTGCGGGACATCCGCCGGCGGCCGAAAAGTAGCCGGCGTAGTCCTGCTGGGTGACGCTATCGGCGCCCGCGGTCCACACGTTGTTAGCGTTGTCGACGGAGAGCGCCTGAAAATACATCGGATTTTCGTTCGGGCTAAGCGGTACGATGCCGACGGTCACCGGTGCGCCGCCGCCGGCCGCGCTCGCCGCGGAACTCCAACAGTCGATAACGTCGTTGTTGCCGTTATAGTCTTCAACCCACAACGTGCCGTTCGGCGCAGCCGCAATCGCTTGGATGCTGGAAACGCCGTTAAGCGTAATCGGTGTGCTGACCGCGTTATTCGCGGTGGTGAATGTACCGATCTCGGGAATACCCTCCAGGTTGAAGGCGTAGAGCAACTGCCCGCCGGCGATCGGCACGAGGAATGCGCCGCTTGTGTAGTTTCCACCAACGTTGATCGGATAGGCGACAACGTTGCTGGCGAGCACGATGTTCGCCGGCGACGGCGACGGATTTGGTTGCGCGCTCGCCGCGATGCTGAACGTGTCGATCACGTGGTCGGTCGTGTCGGGATGCGTGCTGCCGTCGTACGAGGCGAGCACGTTGTTGAGATCGGCGGCGCACGCGATAGAGGCTTGCGCGCCGGATGCGGTGCTCCCGCAGTGCGAGCTCGTTGCCAACGAGAGCGTCACGCCATCCGCCGACGGTGAAGCGTTGATCACGAGTGGCGCGAAGAACGGCTGGGTCGCGGGACTCATGACCACGTTGCCGTTCGCATCGTAGGCGGTGATCGCGAGCGGCGCCGACGTCGGCACCAGCGCGGTAAAGACTTGCGTGTTCGGCGTGTTGCGCGGATCGGGAATCGGCACGGCGACGGCAGCGGTGTTCACGACCCCGTTGAGCGTGAAACTGAGCGGCGATGCGCCGGGCGAAGGACTCAGGCTCACAGCGACTGGCCCGGAGATGAATGCAGAGAGCGGTATCGTGTTCGGACCTAGACTGGCCTGGTTAAGCGCGGCGACAACGAAGAGATCCGTGCCGACCGGTGCAGTAACCGCCAACGTACAGATGTAGCCACCACCGCTGGCAGCAGCGCACGGGCTTGGCGTGGCGACGGGAAAGATCTGGATCCCCGACGGCATCGGTGACGGCAGGCCCGTCGGAGCAACCGACGGATAGGGCTCGACGTACACCGCGAATGCTTGCGTGTTCGACGAGATGTAGAACGGTTTGCTGCGCGCATTTTGTTTATTTGCCGGTGGTATATAGAGCGAGATGCTCGCGCGCGTGGTTTTCGCCGTGGTCGGCTGGTTCGGAGTGGAACCACCGCCGGTCGACGGCACGATCCGCGAGCCACCGCCGCCGCCGCATGCGGCGAGCACGAGTGCAAGTGCAAAGAGCGTTCCAGTGATGAGTCCGCGCATGGGTGCGCCCCTCCTAGGGCTTATGCCTACGCAAAGGTCGATGTTTAGCGCCGCAGGTGATAAAGCTCTGCGCTGAGTTGACGTTAAAGTTCTCCGTGCGTCCGTGCGCGTCGGTAACCGTTGCCGTGAACGACGACGATGAGCCGAGGCTGCTGAGCCAGAAGTCGTGGTCGGCGCCGGGCAGCTGCGCCGCGGTGATGCCGCTCGCCGGCGGGATCGAGACCGTAAACGGTCCTGAGTCGCCGCGTTCGAGAACCGTTAAGAGCGTGTTCGAACTGCAACCGGAGTTGAGGGTCACGTTCGGCACCCACCACGTTTTGGTTGGAAGGATGCGCACGATGTTCAGATTCTCGCTCGCATCCATATCGAGTACGTACTCGCCACCCTTTGTCGAATACGCTGCATCGAGGGGATAGATCGAACCGGGCAGCGAGACGAGAATCGGCAGCGGCGACGTTGCAAGGCTCTCGACGAGTCCGAGCGCCGAATAGTCTTGATCGATGTACATCGCCCGATCGGCCGCGCCGCCGCCCGGCGAAAAGACGTAGAGACCGGATGGCTCGGGGCTCGGATAGCTGCCGCTTGTCGATGGCGGGACGTTCAATAATTCGCTGAGTGTGGTTGTGGCGGATGGCATACGCTCGATGTCGGCGGGATTCGGGCCATCGCTAAAGCTTGCAAAGGCGTTCTGTGCATCGTCGAGTGCAACCGCGTTGCCGTACGAGGTCGCGTTAAGCGTCTGTCCTCCGGCGATCGATCCGCTCGCCGTGGTCGTGTTCATGACCCACACACCATTGTTATTCGGATCGTTCAGCAGATAATAGGAGGCACTGACCACGGCCGCGGCATTGTTCGAATTCGTTCCGAGATACAAGAAGTCGGGCGCCTCGAACTGATTGCCGTCACCGTAGCCGTTGGTGAGCTCGAATTGGGCAACGGTGTTGCTCGGAGCGCCGCACGCGGACGACGTAAAGTAGCCGGCAAAGCCGGGTGGTGCAGGGGGGCCACCGCCCAAGTAACCGCTATCCCAACCGGTGAACCAAATATGTCCGCCGCCGTCGCTCGCAAGCGAGACACCGGAAAGCGTGCCGCCGTCATATGACTCGGTCAGCGACACGCCGGTAACCGCCGGCGTTGTGGCGGTAAGCGACGGATAGCAGTTGACCAAGTTGCTATCGACGACCCAGTAGCTTCCGTCCGGCAAGAACGCGAAATTGCTCGGCGACGATAAACCCGAGACGGTGGTTTGCGGACCGGCGATTCCCGTCGACGGATCAAACGTCCCAGTTACGTAGCCACTTACCGGCGATTCCAGATATGCAACATACGCGAATGGTCCGCTGCTCGTGCGGCGCATCCATCCGGGACTGCCGACGTACGAGCCGGTGCTTAGCGTTGTCGAGACAATATTGCCGGCGAGTACGAAGTTCGCCGGGGACGGTGTTGGATTCGGCGCGGTCGTCGAATAGACCGAGAACGCGTCGATGAGGTGATCGCTTGCGTCGGGACGCGGTGTACCGTCGTAGGTAACCTGCACGTTGCCGAGATCGCCCGCACAGTTGATGGTTGCGGTTGCGCCCGATGCGCTGCTACCGCACGCGGACGTGCCGACGAGTGAAAACGTCAGACCGTCGGACGCCGGTGACGCTTGAATGACGATCGGGTTGTAGTACGCAAGCGTCGGCGCGCTCATGATGAGATTGCCGCTGCTGTCATACGCGGTGACGGTGATCGGCGCTCCGGTCGGCACGCCGACGGTGAAGACTTGCGTGTTCGGCGTGTTGCCCGGATCGGGGCTCGCGACGGTGACCGCGACGCTGTTGACGACGCCGTTGAGTGTGAACGCGAGCGGCGATGCGCCCGGCGACGGGCTCAAACTCACCGTAACCGGTCCGGAGACAACGACGGAGAGCGGACCTTGGCTTGCATTTGGTGACGGCTGCGCAAACGCTGCGACAACGAAAAGATCGGTACCGATTGGTGCGGTAACGGTGAAGGTGCACGTCTCGCCGCCGGCGCTGGCTGCCGCGCACGGGCTCGGTGTTGCCACCGGGAACATTTGCAAACCGGGGGGCGCTGTCGAAGACGGGCCAAACGATGGGACAACCGACGGATAGGGCTCAACAAACACGCCGAACGCTTGCGTGTTCGGCGAGATGTAAAGTGGTTTGCTGCGCGCGTTCTGTTTGTTCGCCGGCGGAACGTGGAAGGCGATACTCGCGCGAACGGTTTTTGCCGAGGAAGGAGCGCCAGTGCTG
>JBAUEZ010000191.1:0-4340 GCA_049678885.1 Candidatus Aquilonibacter sp.
CCGCAGGCTGGTTCATTAAGGACTTATTATCCCAAAGGGGTTTACAGGGGGGGGCTGGGGGGTTATCATGTTCGCCGGACCTGGGGTATTGAGCTTGGGCTGACCCCCGAGCGGTAGGTCCACGGTAGGGGGTAGGCGCGCCCTTTTCGCGCCAACGCGACGAATCGCCCGTGCACCGAAAAGCGCCGGCAAGAGTTCGTCGATAGGTCGGGGACGTGACGCTGCACAGCAGGCGCCAGCCGACAAGTCCGGAGGTGGGATTCCCCCGAGGTCAAGGAGACCGGAAAAATTGAAGGCACTCGGTACGCACATCGTGTGTGAGCTGTCGGGCTGCGATGCAGCCGCACTCACCAACGTCGATGCGGTCCGCGAGATGATGATCGGAGCGGCCAAGGCATCGCGCGCGACGGTTATGGAGGTCGCGTTTCATCGGTTTGAGCCTCAGGGCGTCTCCGGCGTAGTAGTGCTGGCGGAGTCGCACATCTCAATCCACACCTGGCCCGAGACCGGCTACGCCGCAATGGACTTTTATACGTGCGGCGATCATACCGATCCCTGGCTCGCCTGTGAGTTCGCAGCAAAGGCATTGCAAGCCAAGACGATGCTGACGACCGAAGTCAAGCGCGGGATCGCACAAACCGGCGGCGCGTTCACGCACGTCGTCACACGCGATCACGAAACCACTGCGCTTTCCGCGTAGAACCTTTCTCAGGGAATCTAAAGGCTTTTGCTCCGGCAAAGGCCTTTTATATTTCTCACTCAAAGATCCCCGACAAATGCGTACGACGATTATTGGCGCGCTCTTTGCGTTAGCCGCACTCACGCTCGCTGCTGGATGCGGCAGCAGCAGCGGCAATACCACAACACCGACGGCCGGCCCAACGCCGACCGCAACACCAACCTACATTCCCACCGGCGCGCCGTCGACGACGGTTCCCGTCGGTACGGCGTCGCCGAACACCGCAAGTGCAGCGAACGGCAAGTTTGGCATCTACGTCGTCTTCCCAGCGACGACGTCGGGCAGCGGCAATATGACCGTTACGGGATCGACGACCGTGCCGAGTGTACCGGCTGGCGTTACGGCCTATGCGCCGGCCTCGGGCACGACGCTCTTTTATGTGGTCCTGCAGCCGAGTGCAACCGTGAAGTTTCCGTCCTATCCGCAGTTCCAGCTCACCACACCGCCGTCGGTTGTGCCGCAGAACAACAACTTCTTTGGCGCCGTTTACACCAATGACGCGGCTTTCCCGAGTGGTCACAACGCGTGGTCTGCGCAGTTTCTCGGCGCGGCGAGCGATCAGGGTCAAGTGCTGACCTTCCCCAACCCGAGCACCCCGCTGACATTTACCGCCGGCGATTCCTACGTTTTCGCCTTCTACGAAGTGCCTTCGTAGGTCGAGCCCACGGGGGCGCCGTTTGCCTATGGCGAAGCCTGGTGCCCGCTATGCCGAAAACCGAACACTGGCAGTGGTACGTCGAGGAATCTGCCCCGACCGAATCCCATCAGCACGCGATTGAGAACGTCTATTTTACGGGGCGTTCCGATTTTCAACAAGTTGCGGTGATCTCGACGCCGGTCTTTGGCAAGATGTTGATCCTCGACGGTGACACGCAGAGCTCGCAGGGCGACGAGAAGATCTACCATGAAACGCTTGTGCACCCCGCGATGGCCGGCGCTGCCGATCGTAGCGAGGTGCTAATTCTCGGCGGCGGCGAGGGCGCAACGTTGCGTGAAGTTCTGCGTCATCCGGCGGTCAAGCGCTGCACGATGGTCGACATCGACGGGCTTGTGGTGGACCTTTCAAAAAAATATCTCCCTGAGTGGGCCGACGGTGCGTTCGACGAGCCGCGTGCAAACGTCGTAATTGGCGATGCGCTCGCATACATGCGCGAACACGACGAGAAATACGGCGTGATCATCTCCGATCTCACCGAGCCGCTCGAGGATTCGCCGAGCAACATGCTTTTCAACGAAGACGTATTCAAGCTGATCAAGTCGCGTCTAGCGCCGGGGGGCATCTACGTGCTGCAAGCGAGCACCGCCGCGTTCCACAACTATTCGCTGCACTGCAAGATGTCGCGCACGCTGCGCCGGCACTATAAGTACGTCCCCTCGTTCTTTACCTACGTGCCGGCCTTCGATACCGATTGGGCCTTCCTCGCCTGCAGCGACACCACTGACCTCGCCGCGCTCGATCCGGGATCAGTCGATGCGTATTGCGCGCAGCTGCGCGGGGAGAACTTCTTCTACGACGGCGAGACCCACGAGCGGCTCTTTTCGCTGCCGCTCTACCTACGTCGTGCGCTGGCCGCCCCTGGTCCGGTATTCTAGAGGCACGCATGTACACCGATTTCGCTTCCGCGCCGCACCATTGGGAGAAGGAGAAGTCGCACTTCGTTGCGCTGCTCGATCTCAAACTCGAGAAGGTCGAACACGGGAAGGCAACGATGCGTATGCCCTACCGCCCCGATATCGCTAACGGCGCGGGCGCCGTGCACGGCGGTGCGATCGTCAGCCTGTGCGATACCGTCTTCTACGTTGCGCTGGCCTCGATCTACGGGCGCGAGCAAGATACGGTTACGGCTTCGCTGCAGTGCAATTTCCTTGCACCTGCGCTGCCCCCGCACGATCTCGTCGCCGAGGCTCGCGTGCTGCGTGCCGGCCGCCGCATCTGCTACGGCGAAGTCGAAGTGAAGAGCAACGGTAAGCTCGTCGCGCACGCGACGCTGAATTTCCTCAACACCTATCCTGAGGAGGCGCCAAAGAAGTGAGCACCTCGACCGAGTTGCGCCGTACAGCGCTTTACGACCAACATACGAAGCTCAACGCGCGGCTCGTCCCGTTCGCCGGTTTCGAGATGCCGGTGCAATATTCGAGCATTCTCAAAGAGCATGACGCCGTGCGTCATCGCGCAGGGCTATTCGATCTTTCGCACATGGGACAGTTCGTGCTCGAAGGTCCCAATGTTGCGCCCTGGGCGGAGACGCTCACCATCAATGCGATCGAAACGATGAAGCCGATGCAGGCGCGCTACAACATCTTTTGCAATCCGCAAGGCGGCGCGCACGACGACACGATCTTCTATCGGCTCGCCGAGCGCTGGCTGTTGGTCGTCAACGGCGCCAACGCGGACAAGATGTGGATGCACCTCAACGCGAACCATGCCGAAGACGTGCACCTGCAGAACCTGCACGGACGCAACGCCCTGATCGCGATTCAAGGCCCGAAGTCAGTTGAAATCTTGAAATCGCACGTCGACGTCGACATTGCTTCGCTCAAGTATTATTTCAGCGCCGAGGGCAACGTCTACGGCCGTCCGGCGGTGATCGCACGCACCGGATACACCGGTGAAGACGGCTTCGAGCTCTTCGTCTTCGGCGAACACGCGCCGGAGATCTGGGCCGGCTTGTTGCGCGATCATGCGTCGGACGGCCTGGAGCCGTGCGGACTCGGGGCGCGCGACGTGCTGCGCTTGGAAGCCGGCATGCCGCTTTACGGGCATGAATTGACCGAAGCGATCACACCGGTGCAAGCCGGATTGCAATGGGCGCTCAAGACCAGCAAGCCGGAGTTCATCGGTCGCAACGCGCTGGTCGAACAGATGGAGCGCGATACCTACGACCGCATCGTGGGCCTGATCATGAAGGGACGGGCGCCGGCACGCGAAGGTTACGCTGTCTACTTTGAAGGAAAGCCGGTCGGCGAGATTCGCAGCGGATCGATGGCGCCGTCGGTGGGCGGCAAAAACGTCGCGACCGCGCTGGTTCCAAAAGCGGCTGCAACCGAGGGCGCGATCCTTGAGGTCGATATCCGCGGCACGCGACACGAAGCGACCGTCGTGCCCCTACCTTTTTATAAACGTTCGAAGTAAGGAGCATTGAGCGTGGCGGACCCGGATAATCTGCTGTACAGCAAAGAGCACGAATGGGTGAAGATCGACGGTGATACCGCGACGATCGGCATTACAAATTATGCGCAGAACTCGCTGGGCGATATCGTGTACGTGGAGTTGCCGCGCGTCGGCAAGCAGATCGAACAATTCGGGAACATCGGCGTGGTCGAATCGGTCAAGGCCGTCTCGGATCTCTTCACGCCGGTGAGCGGCGAAGTGCTCGCGACCAACGGCTCGCTCGAGGCCGATCCGGCCGCCGTCAACCGCGACCCTTACGGCGACGGCTGGCTCTTCAAAGTGAAACTCAAAGACGGCGGAGAGAAGAGCAATCTGCTTTCGGCACAGGATTATGGAAAAATTGCTCACGACTAAAGTGATGTTTGGGGGTGCCCAGGGGAATTATATGCGCGTAACTCAGGTTAAATGCACCCCCTGGAATGGGGGCCC
>JBAUEZ010000192.1:0-2425 GCA_049678885.1 Candidatus Aquilonibacter sp.
GCGGAACTGCATTTGGCGCGAAGCGATCAGCAGTCGGCTGCGCGCGCGCTGGGGAGCCTCGAGGTCGTTAGCCAGCCGGCACCGACGATGCGCTATGCACGCGTGCTCTCGAGCCTCGACCGCTCGCTGGTCGTGCGCTACCCGCGACTGTGGGGCGTTACCGCGTTGATGCGCATCTTTTGCGTCGATAGCGCGGCGTTGCTCGATGAGAGCGAGACCGTATGGCGCACGCTAGCGCCGGATGCCTCACCATTGGAACGCTATTACGTTTTTGTCTTTCGCATCTTGTTGATGAGCTATCTCGGGCTCTTCGAGGAAGCGCTTGGGGCAATCGCCAAGTTCGGCGAAACCGTCGCGTTTTCCGATCCGCCGAAGACGATCTTGGACGGACATCTGCTGTACTTGCGCGGATTGTTGCGCGCGCGGAGCGGCAAGTTCGACCTGGGCGAGCGCGACCTCAACGCAGCGTTGCCGTTGATCGATCGCATGCACGTCGTTGCCTCGGGAACATACTTGGCGCTCGGCGCGGACATCGCGCGCGTGCGCGGCGAGTGGTCGCTCGAGCGACAATTTCTCGCGCGCGCGCGGGAGCGCGCCGCGAACTCCGCGCTGCCGAATTTCATGGCGTTCGACGTAGCCGAATCGCTAATTGCGGCGTGGTTTGCGGGCGACCGGCCGGTCTTCAACGAGCTTGCCGCGGAACTGGAGAGCGCGGTCACGCGCAACGGCGTCGGCGGGTTCGCCTATTTGGCCGGCATCGCGCGCGGGCGCAGCGTACGGCCTACCGAAGCAGATATTCCGAAATTTGTGGTGTTCGGCCACTTGGTCGCGCTTTCGCGCTCGCGCGATGAGGATGAGCGTGCGAGCCTCGCGCATGCGGCGCTCGATCTCGCGCTTAAGATGCGTATGCCGTTCGTGGAAGCGCTGGCAGCAATTGCGGTCGCGCTCTGCGACCCGGGAGCGTTCGATGCAGCGTGCACGACGGCAAAAGAAGCAGCGGGCCGTTGTGACGCGCCCGCGTTCGTGCATGCCGTGAACGCATTTGCGAGCGAACACGAGAACGTGGGTATGCTCTCGAACTTCGTTGCGCAGATCATGCGCGATCGCAGCGAGTCCGCGCCGATCGCGCTCGAGGTCCTCGCGGGCCGCGTGCGTGTGGATGGAACGCTCGCGCGACTTTCGGGGCGCGAATTGGAATTGCTGACGGCGATTGCGCAGCGGCGTGAGCCCGCGACGCGCTCGCGTCTGGCGGGTATGCTCTGGCCCGATCTCGATGAGTTCGCCGCGCGCAACGCGCTGAGCGTGTGTCTGCACCGGCTGCGCGCGCACCTCGGTCGCGAAGACGCAATCGAGCGCGATGCCGATGGCTATCGCTTGCACGTCGATGCATTCGTCGACGTGTGGGAGATCGAGCGCGCGGCGGCTGCGCTGCCCTCCCGGGAGCGGTTGCGCGAGAACGAGCGCGCCGCACTGCGCCGTGCCTGGGAGCGCCTCCGCGAAGAGCGCAACGCCGCGCTCGATCGCTGGGAATGGTTTGAATCGATTGCGCGGCGGATGAACGAGTTGCGCACGGCAATCGCGCACCGTCTGGCCGGCGACGCACTTGAAGGCGGGGACCCGGACGCTGCGCTCTCATATGCCGTCGACGTCATTGCCTACGATCCATGCGACGAGCCGGTACGCGAGATTGCGATTCGCGCACATCTCGCCAATGGCGATCGCGCAGCTGCACTGCGCAGCTATCGCCAGTATCGCGACGTTTTGCGGAGCGAATTGCAAGTCGAACCGTCGGCGACGCTCGCGGCGCTGGTTGCAGGGACATAAGTGTGCTGCACCTCCTCTTAGCAGTCGCGATCGATACGGACGTGCTGATCTCGGCCGGTCACGAAGGGCGTCCGGCTTCGTGCGCGCACTTTCCGCAGCGCGCGTGCAATCTCGGCGCGTCGGGCGAGCGTGATTGGACGCCGCTCGTTGCCGACGAGGCAACCCGTATGTTGCGCGCGCACGGCGTGCGCGTGCTGCGCGAGCCCGCCGATTTCGAGGGCATATACGATGTCGGCATGGCGATCTTCATTCACTTCGATGGCGCGGTCCCCGCGTGTACCAGCGGCGCTTCGATCGGCTACAACGGCGCCGCCGGTCACACCGCGGCCGCGCAGTGGCACGCGCTCTACGCGCCGATCTTTCCGTTTGCGTTTATGCCCGACAACTTTACCGTCGGATTGCGCGAGTACTATGGATACCGGCAGGTTACCGCGCGAGACGGGGCGCTGGTGCTTGAGTTGGGCGAGATCACCTGCCCGGCACAACATGCGTGGCTCGCGTCACGGCTCGAGGCGCTCGGCGATTTGATTGCCTACGACGTGAGCCGCGCCATCGGCAAAGGTGACGTCCCGTTGCCCGCAAAGTTCGCTTATCCACGATG
>JBAUEZ010000193.1:0-16529 GCA_049678885.1 Candidatus Aquilonibacter sp.
GGTCACGATCGCACGCGCGCCCGCCGCCTTGACGAAGAGCAACACGAACATCTGCACGCCGCCGCCGATGCCGGGAATCAAGACCGTTTCGCCTTCGCGCAATTGTCCGCGCGTGAATGTTGCGCGATAGGCGGTAAGGCCGGCAAGCGGAAGAGCCGCTGCTTCTTCTATCGAAAGATGCGCCGGCTTCGGGTAGACGTTTGCTTTGGGCACCGCGACGTATTGCGCGAACGTGCCGTCGTGCGGCATCCCGAGAATCGACGCATTCGCTGCCCAAAGGTGCGGGTTTTCGCCCCAGCCGAGCATCGGATCGATAACGACCTCGCCCTTGCCGTCGAACTCGCCCGCACCGTCGGAACCGAGCGTGCGCGGAAGCTCGATGCCGGGGTAGAGTCCCTGCGTGATAAACACGTCGCGTCGATTGAACGCCGCGGCGCGCACACGCACCAGTACTTCGCCGTTAGTCGCGACCGGTCGCGCAATCTCCTCGACGCGCAGATTCTGCGGCCCACCAACTTCGTGGAGACGAACAGCTTTCATCGCGCACGATACAAGACGAGCATGAGGGGTCGTTCATTCGCGCGAAGTGCTTGGAATCCTCAATCCACGGCAAGGGCAACGATGTCGAAAAAATCCGCAACCATCAAAGCCTTCTTCAAGGGACTCACCCGGCTGGAACGTCAGTATACGCTCGAGATCGGGCCGGTGCGCGCGACCGGCGTGCCCGCGGTCCTGCTCGGCGTCTGCGGAATCATCGCCGCCTCCGGGGTGGCCGCCTTCCTGGCGCGCAGTGCCGAGCGGCTTCCCGAAACCCTCAGTGAGGCCAAAGGGTTGGCACAGACGTTACGCGGCGACCGGCCGCGGCTAAATCCGTAAGATAGAGAGTATGATCGATAGCGATTCGCTCACCGAACTGATCCGTGCAGAACTGCCCGATGCCGAGGTCGAGATTTTCGACCGCACCGGCACGATGGATCACTTCAACGTGACCGTGCGCTCGCACGCGTTCGCGGGACGGACGCTCATCGAACAGCACCAGCTGGTCTACGGCGCGCTACGCGCGGCACTCAAAGACGGCCGCGTTCACGCCGTCGAGTTGCGTACACTTGTCAGCGAAAGTTAGAACCACAATGTCAGATAAATTCAAAGATGAGATCGCCGCAGAAGTTGCGGCCAACAAGATTCTGGTCTACGGTAAAGGCACCAAGGCCGCGCCCCGCTGCGGCTTCACGCTCGAGACGATCGAGTTCTTCAATCACTTCGGCTATCCGTTCGAAGTCGTCGATGTGCTCGAGAACATGGAGAAGCGCGAAGTGCTTGCGGAGTTGACGAATTGGCCGACGCTGCCAAAAGTCTTCATCGACGGCAAGTTCTACGGCGACACGGACATCCTCGGGCCGATGGCGCAGAGCGGCGAGCTGCAGACGGTGCTGCGCGATGCGTTCGGCAGCGAAGCAACGGCGAAGACCACGATCAACCTGCGCTGAAGTGTCCCACTCCGCAGGTATCGATGCCTTCGCTGGAGCCGCAAATGGCTGCAACCGAGGCGCGAGGAGGAAGCATAGTCTTAGCTATGTGACCGACGAGCAACGAAGGCTGCAGCCATTTGCGGCCCAGCCCTTTGGGTTGCGTCATCGGCGTTTCGCGGACGTCGTTACTCTTCGCTCGCAAAGCTCTGCTTTTGTCGCTCATCGTGCCTTGCCCGCGCAATCCGATGACCGCAACGAAGGTGTCGCTACCTGCGGAGTGGGGCACTAAACGTGCCGTACACAACGCTCGTCGAAGCGGCGACGCTCGCGCAGCATCTCGACGACCGAGCGTGGGTCGTCGTTGATTGCCGGCACGCCCTCGCCGACTTCGCACTTGGTAGGCGGCTCTACGACGAGGCGCACATTCCCGGCGCCTTCTTCGCCGACGTCGAAAAAGATCTCGCGGGTCCGCACACCGGGAGCAACGGTCGGCATCCGCTTCCCGACCCGAACGCTTTTGTAGCGTTCCTGCGCAGCATCGGCGTCAACAGCGACACGCAGGTCGCCGCCTATGACGCGGGCGGCGACATCTTCGCGGCGCGCATGTGGTTCCTGTGCCGTTGGATCGGACACGACGCGTGCGCGGTGCTCAACGGGGGCTTCGCAGCGTGGAGCGCCGGGGGATATCCCACGACGGCCCAGCTTCCGGCCGCGCGAAACGGAGCGATCGAAGCGCATCTGCGGCCCGAACTCGTTGTCGATGCGGCATACGTTCATGCGCATCTCGACGATGCAGACGTGCAACTCATCGATGCGCGTGCAGCCGATCGCTTCGCCGGTCAGAACGAAACCGTCGATCCCGTGGCCGGCCATATTCCGGGTGCGCGCAATCGATTCTTCAAAGACAACTTTAGCGGCGATGGGCGCTTCAAGTCGCCGGACGAACTGGGCGCTGCATTTCGTTCGATCGGAAGGGCCGAGTCGATCGTGCACCAGTGTGGCTCCGGCGTTTCCGGCGCGGTAAATATGCTCGCAGCCGAGATCGCCGGCTTGCGTGGCACGCGACTCTATGCCGGATCGTGGAGCGAGTGGATCGCCGATCCCGCGCGCCCGATCGCTACCGGCTCCGCGTAGCGCTTCGTCGTAAGAGTAGCGACGCTCCGACCACAAAGACGATCAGCAGCGCGACCGTAACGAGCACCAACACGCGCGTGCGATTCGCCGTTCCGGCGCACGCCGCATAGCCGCCGTCGAGCTCGGTCTGCGCACAGGCATACGGAAGCCATAGATCACCCATTCCGCCGTCCATACGTGCCCAGGCGTCGAACGCGATCCTCCACGCTGCCCGCGCGCCCGCATCGCTGCGAATCTTCGCAGCGATCGTGGTCAACGCGTCCGCCGTGAGGGCGTGCGTGCCATACATCGCGTCGAAGCTCGGTTCCGCAATCCACCCATCCGTGCCCGCGTCGTAGATGTAGGGATGCACGTTGCGCAGCACGCCGTCGTCATCGACGTCGAGCACGAAGAATGCGGGGTTGTTCTGATAGATCGGCGATATCGACGACGCGACCAGCATCGGCACACCCGCCACGATGCGAAAATCGTAGCGATGCGTATGGGCCCCGACGATAAATCGTAGTGCGTTTGCGCGCGAACCCAGCGCCTCGAGTACTGCGCGATTGCTCGATTGCGTGAGAAACGGAACCGCGACGACGCGATGCACGATTTCCGTCCCACGCGGATCGTAGCCGGGTGGAATATGCATCAACACAACCGCCTTCGTATCCGCCGGAAGATCTTCGAGTTCGTGTTGAAGCCAGGTAAGTTCCGTCGCGCCCGGCTCGTGCGGTCGTGAGAAGCAACCGCCGTCATAGAGAATCGACCAGAAGACGCTGTTGAGCACGATCGCGCGCTCGGAGCGGATCGGTAGACGTGCGGTATAATACCCGCCACGTGAAAACTGCGCGATGAAATCCGGCGCCGCGCCGCCGCGATTCACCAGCGGCGCCCAGATCCGGGCGAGCTGCGCTTGGTACGGGCCTCCCATTTCGCTGCGATAGTCTCCGCAGGGATCGTCGTTGTTGCCCAGGGTCACTAGAAACTGCGCCTTCGGAAACACCGCGTCCAGATCGCCGGCGATACTCCGCATGGCTCCAAGCGCGCTAGCCGCCGGAGCCCTGTTCGCCGCGAGTGCATGCTCGGCAAAATGGTGGGCGAGCATATCACCGCCGAGGAGTATCACCCGCGCATCGGGCGCATCGGTGTGCATCGCGCGCGCCGCGGAGCGCCACAACACGCTCGTCGTATCGGCTCCGTACACGACGCCGGCCTTCGAAAATGGATCGAGGTGGATGTCGTTGACAACCAGCCAGTGCTGGACAGCCAGCACGAGCACGAGGTGGATCACGGTCACGGTGACGGCGATGCTGACGGCGACGGTGAGGGGGTTGGTGACGGTGTCGGCGTTGGCGGAGGCGTGGGATGCGGCGGAAGATCGGTTTGGATCTGCGGCATCGCACATGCCGTGTACTCGGTCGCGGTCAGCGCAACGTTAGCGCACCAATAAGCGCGCCAGGTTGTGTCCGTCATCGGCGAGATACCATCGCCGCTCTGATAGTACTCTTCAAAACGCCGGCGCACGCGCTCGTCGCCAAAGATTGCTTGTTGCACGCTCCACAGGTGCGCGGAATCGATCGCGCCTCGACCGTACACGCTATCGAAGTCGTACTCGCGATGCCATGTCCACGCATCCTTGATCTTCGAAAGAATGTACACCTGCTGGTCCAAGACCCACGCGACGCTTGCATCAACGTCGACCACCGTGAACGACGGAGCGTTCCCCAAGATCGGACTTACCGACGGCACCACGAGCATGGGCGCGCGCGGTGTGCTCGCGTCGGGGCCGATCACGCGAAAGTTGTTCATGTGGGTGTGTCCCGCGATCGACATCACGACCGCGGATCGCGAATCGAGCGATGTCAGCAGTTCGCTGTTGAAGCGATCCGCGAGAAACATCACCGGAGCCGAGGCGCTCTTTGCGCGCAACGTCGAAAACACGTCGACGCCCGGCGGAATGTGCATGATCGTCCACACCGGCGTGCCTGAGGGTATCGTGCCCTGCACGCTCTGCAGCCACGTAAGCTCGTCACCACCCGGATCGGCTTTGGGATCGCCGCACGCGTTCTTGTAACTCGTCGACCAGAATACGTCGTTGAGAACGATCGCCTGTGCGTTCCCAACGGGCAGCGGCACCGTGTAGTATCCGCCGGTCGAAAACTGCGAGATGAAAGCACTCGGATTGCTCGCACCGACGGATGTTGCGAAGTCCGCCCCCATATGCGCAAGAAACGCGTCGTTCGGCGTGCTTTGATAATCGCCGCAGTAGCCGTCGCTGTTGCCGATCGCCGGCAGCAAGTGTGCCCGTGGGAATGCGGTCTGCAGTTCCCAGGCCAGAAAGCCGATCGTCTTGTCGACGAAGACGCGGTACGCCCCGTCGTCGTGCACCTTTGCCGTGCGGTCGAACTTTTCGCGAAAATCGCGCGCGAGAAAATCTCCGGAAATGATGACGATGCGCGAATCCGGCACGGCTTGGTGTGCGCCATCGAGTGTCGATTCGAGGAGTGCGTCATTTGTGTCGCTGCCCGGGCCAGACGGTGCGGTTGCTTCGCCGGTTGCGAAGATCGCGCGCCAGCGATCGGGCGGTGCTGCTGCAAGACGATCGACCAAACGCGGCTGGGTAAACGGATCGAAGTGGATGTCGCTCAGGACGATCCAAGGTTGCGCCGCGGCGAGCACGAACGCGAAAACGGGCGCAAGCATTTACGTACGCATTTCCGAGAGGGAGAGTCGATGTCCCGCTACTGGTTGTTCAAGAGCGAGCCCGAGACGTACGGCTTCGAGCAATTGCAAAAAGATCGCACGACAGCGTGGAGCGGCGTGCGCAACTTTCAGGCGCGCAACAACATGATGGAGATGGCCGTCGGTGATTTGGGGCTCTTCTATCATTCGAGCATTGCCGAGCCGGCCGCAGTTGGGATTTGCAAGGTCGTGCGTACCGCATACCCGGATGCGACCGCGTTCGAACGTGGCGGCGAATATTACGATCCTCGGAGCACGCCGGAGAAACCCAAATGGATGAACGTCGACGTCGAGTACGTCGAACCGCTCGAGCATCCGGTGTCGCTTGCATGCATGCGCGCCGAGCCGCGCCTGGTTGGTATGGCGCTGCTCAAGCGTGGGCAACGACTGTCGGTGCAACCGGTGATGCCCCACGAATGGAAGATCGTCTTGGAATTATCAAAAGGGGCCCGCTAGCGCGAGCCCCCCTTCTTTTTTACCTAGGCAGCCTGTGCGTTACGGGCCGCCCCCGATGGTCTTGGTGAGTTGGAAGTAATACGTCGCCGGTCCAAGCGTGTTACCGATGGTACCGCCGAGCGTTCCGTTTGCCAGCGGATAGGCGATACCGCCTCCGACGATTGGGAAGAGCCCGGTCCAAGCGTTGAAGATGTTATCGCCTGAGACTTGGATCGATATCGTCTTCGTGACCGGATAACGGATCGTTGCATAGCCGATACCGAATGGCGGCAGATTGTAGCTGTTGTTCTTGCCGTAGAGCGTCTCACCCAGCATCGCGAACGCACCGTTCTTGAACGTGTAGTTGACGTTCGCGTCGCCTTGCAGATACGGGATCGCGGTGTTCGAGAATCCGCTTGCACCGACGGTGGAATTGGCAGGCAGCGTGTTCCCGGGTGCCGGGTAAACCGTACCGAACGTGTTGCCGGTGAAGTTCTCGCCTGCGATGATCGGGAGATTTACGTTGTAGTTGGCCGGGATACATCCCCCGGGTGCGCTAAAGGCAGCGCCCGCGCAGTAGAAGTTCGCCGGCAGATTGTACGCGTACGAGTGTTGAACCGCGCCAGCGATGTTGAATCCCCAGCCCTCATCTACGACGCGCTTAATCGAGAGCTCGATACCCTCGTAACGCGAGTTGGCGAGGTTCGTGTTGAACGCTTGCTCAACCGGAGTGGTTGTGGCAACACCGGTGGGACACGCGAGTCCAGCGGTGTTCGACGCGCACGTGCCGATTTGATACGTCTCGCCGAGGAACCTATTGAAGAGGTTCGTCATGTAACCGTCAACCGAGACAACGATGTCATACTTCCACCGATAGTCGGCGCCGAGATCGTAGCCCCACGCCGTTTCCGGTAGCAAGTTCGGGTTGTTGAGGCTAAACGTACACGTTACGCTGCATGCGAACGCGCTGGGAATCGTGTTGACTTTGCTTAGCAGGCTGAGATAAGGCGGAGCAATCGCCGAGCCGGCTGAGGCGCGAATCGACAGGTTGTTTCTCGGCCGATACGTCAACGCAATCCGCTGATCGAAGTGCGCGTTGTGGTTGCTCGTAAATTGCGCATTCGATCCATTTGCCAAACAGGCGGTATTTGTTCCGGTGCTGCTTGTACACGCGTACGGGAAGATATTGCTGTACTGGTTGTCGTAAAGCGCGACCGTACCCGAAAGCTGCGGCGAGATGTTATATATCACGCGTCCAAGGATGGTCGTGAAGACTTGGCTCGTACCGGTAGGATTGGTCACGGACGGAGACCCAACCGGCGACGCGGGCGGCGCCCAGTTGTTCGTGCCGGAGATCACGCCCGGGAAGCTTGAGGACTGACTGCCCGCAGACGACGACGCATTGGTCGTGTCGTACGAGAACGTTGCGTCGTTGCCGTCGCCCCAACCGTGATCGTACTCAAACGTCTCACCGGTCAGACGGTCCTCTTCCCACTGGTTGTACCAGTCAAAGAACGCGACCGGCGTCGTAGCGCCATTGAACACATTCGGAGCGCACGTGGTAGCAGCGCACGTGCTGCTCGACGACGGGTTCACGCCGTAGAGCGAGTAGTAGCCGAGCGCCGGAACCGACGGATTCGGGTTGCCCTCGTAGATCAGGCGATCGATCGAAGCGTGATAGTAGCGTGCGAGGACCGTGTCTTGCCCGAGCAGCGTACGCAGCTCGGCTTGGAAGATCGGCTCGTTGTTGATTTCTTGCGCCGTCTGCGGATACACGCTATTAGGAATACTCAACGTGGTGCCTTGAGCGAGCGAGCCGCTATACGATGCGGCGGCGGCCCCGTACTCAGGATATGTATTATAAAGCGCTCCGACCGTCGCCGGGCTGAACACTGACGGAATCAGTTCCGACGTGTTCGCGTTTTGATCGGCAAACGTCTGCGAACCGAGATAGCTCGCCGTCATCGTCGTCGCGCCCGAGAATTTGTAGCGCAACTTGAACAACTCCGACGTATTGTTGAACCATCCTTGATACGTGTAGCAGCACGCGAGCAACCCATAGATGTGGTTCAGGGCCGTCGTCGTGCCGGGCAGGTACCCGCCGCCCGGTCCCGCCGTCGTCGACGTGGTCGACGGGATATAGGTCGGGTTGTACGAGATCGTCGTGCCGCTCGAACCGGTCCAGTTTGCGACACCGTTGTTGCCGTAGGTCTGGAAGTACGAGTTGTACCCATTCAGCGCGCTCGCGTCGTTGATCCCCGCGAGATCGACGACGAAGCCGAGACGGCCAAGCGTATCTGAGATACCGAAGTTGTAGTAGCTGCCGCCGTGGGTGGTAAAGCCGAAGGTGTAGTCCGGCGTGAAGTCCGCCGTCGGATCTTTGGTGCGGAAGTTCACCGTACCGTTGATCGCATAATTAGTCTCGGGCGATGTCACGCCCGGACCCTTAGTGACTTCGACGCTACCCAACATGAAGCTATTGAGGAAGGTCGTTACATAGTCGCCGAAGTCGCCGACGGCAAGCGGGTGACCGTCGATCAGCGTCGCCGTTTCAAACGACAGACCGCCGCGAATGTTGGGCACTGTGACCGCGCCCGGCGCAGCGCCATTGGCGCTGGAAGTCGGAAGCGAGTTCTGCACGCCCGGGATTTGATTGAGGATGCGGCCGACTTGCGGCTGCGCCTGGTCGACAAATGCCTGCGAACTGACCACGGCTACCGATGCCGGCGATGTATTGAACGAAGCTTGCCCGTTCGAGCGCACCGTGGCAATCGTGTGCAGCGAACTGAACGTCTGCGCGTGGATCGTAACTTGGACGGTCTCTGTTTGGCCGCTAACCACCGCGAAGTCTGTGGCGGTCGCGGTCTCATAGCCGGGCTTCGTCACGGCCAAGACGTAGACGCCCGGCGCGATGCCGGAGATTGTAAACGTACCGGTCGAATCGGTCGTTCCGGTGTAGGTCTGGGGTCCCCGCATGACGACAGTCGCGTCGTTGAGCGGGGCACCGGTGTCGTCGGTGACGGTGCCTTGCACCGTCGCATTTGCATTCTGGGCTACGGTGAGCGGGACGTTCGGGGTCGTTGCCGCACTGACGGGTCCAACGGTGAACGTCGCAATCATGAACGCAGCCAGGATGCTCGTGAGCTTTCTCACACAGCCTCCATTAGCAATAAAAGGAAAAGCAGCGGTGCTGCGGGATTTGGGCGCAGCAACGCCCCTAGTGTATGAGGGAATTGTTAAGGAATGGTTATGGCGCGCTCAAGGGGACCCGCCTCAGCGGGCCCCCGTTTTTGCCTTTTGCCGCCCTGTCCGTCAGCGGATCGGCGATTTGTTCGCGGCCGGCATCGATCGCGAACCCAACTTGACCGTACCGAGCGAGCGTCTTTTGTTGTATGGTGCCGTGGCCGGGAACGTCGACGAGAACGTTGTCTGTACCGCGCCAACATACATGAACTGGAGATAGTAGGCGGCCGTATCGTGGTAGTTGCTCCAATTGCCGAGGAAGAGTGTCACGGTCTGTCCCGCGTACGCGGACAAATCGTACGGTCCCCTCGGCGACCAGAAGCCGCCTTGTAACCAGTTTTGATACGCGCTTGGATCGCCGCCATACGTGTACGGCCAACAACCGGCACCACCACCGCTGATTCCGGCCCCGCCCCAAATGCCCGCAGGGGTGGCATCCGAAGGATGAGCGTAGCAATTTTCTTCTGCGAAAAGGTACTCATCAAGCGTTGAAGCGACGTTCGCGCTATACGATCCGAAGATCGCCGCTTCGTTGTCGGCGTACTTGAACGTATACTCCGTTCCGCCCTCGAGCACGTAGAGGCTCAGGTACGGGTCACCGACGCCCGGCGCCGGCGTGGGAATCGTGAATGTCTGACACACGCCGAAGGTACCCTTCGGAAATGGATTGTTCGCCGCGTTGATCGAGCCGAGCAACATCACATTGGTGCCCAGCGTCGATGGGAACGACCCAGGGGTGGTAACGGTCTCCGAGATGCCGTTCTGGCTGAACGTTACCGAGCCGGTATTCGGTGTCAACGACGCGTCGGTGTAGTCGCTCCAGCCGGGATTGTCGTTTGCTGGGGGCGACGTTGTCACGCTGACGAGCGGCGACAAGCTTCCCAGCGGAACGGGCGTTTCGGCAGGAGCTGTTTGCGCTGGTTCCGGCGTGTTCGGGAAGGGCGACGCGGCGTTGATCGTTGCACTCTTCGCGCTGTAAGCGTAGCTGCACGCGTTCCAACCCGTCATGCCGTTCGTGAACGTCCCGTTAGTAATCGCCGAAACCGTGAGGGTCATCGTACTGGTGTTCCCGTGGACATCCGAGAGACTGATCGTGGCGTAACCGCCAGCAGCGCCGTGCACCCAGAAATAGGCCGCACCCGAACTATCGGTCGTCATCGTTACGGAAGATGCGGAAGCGAAGGTTGTCGGCGGTGCCGGCAGTGTTGCAGGCGGGGTTGGAAGGGGCCCTGGAGAGCCCGTCGCCAAAGCGGCAATAGTATAAGCGCTGGTCGTAATTGTGATCTGCGTATTTGGGTCCGCTGAGATCCCAATCGGCGCAGTATCACCAAGACCGATCGTCGTCGTGCCCGGGGGCGACGGACTCG
This sequence comes from Candidatus Aquilonibacter sp., assembly GCA_049678885.1. GTDB lineage: Bacteria > Vulcanimicrobiota > Vulcanimicrobiia > Vulcanimicrobiales > Vulcanimicrobiaceae > Aquilonibacter. The sequence goes on from JBAUEZ010000193.1 coordinate 10,373, forward strand.
GCGTCGGCGAGTTGTTGTTGACCTGTATAGTGGACGTACCCGTTTGATGGATCGGATCGGTGAAGGTAATCGTTGCGGTTCCTGCGCTCACGGCGGTCACCGTGAAGCTCGCCGTCGTCTCCATTCCGGTGCTTGTGCTCGACGGCGTAACCGTCGCGACGTTCGTGTTCGAGCTGAGCGCAGTAATTGTGAGTTGCGCCCCGCTCGTGACCGTAATCAGGTGGGTCTGGCCCACCGAAAGGCTCAGTACCGACGGCGACACGACCGGCGGAGCCGGCGGCGGCGTGGGCGTCACGAAAATCTGACCGGTATAGATCGCCAAATAGTAGCTGCTGCCGGTGGAAAGGGAAACTGCCGGACTAATGATTCCTGTGCTCGCGGTAATGACGCCGGCGTTAATCGATGCCGGCGAGCCAAGCGTCACCCACTGCGCACCGTTCCAAAACGCGAGGTAGTAGGTTCCGTTGGGAATTCCAGCGGTCGGCGATAGCGACAAAATAGCTTGCGAGACCGTCGCATCGCTTTGCGCGGTAACCGTTACGTACGCTAGCGGCGTGTTGCCCGATTCCTGCGCCTTCACGCTCGCCGGCGTCTTCGGCTTGGCGATCGCGAGAATAGGAACGCCACTGGGGTTGCCGATGCTCTGCGATACCGAAACGCTGCCGCTTCCGGAAACTTTCGCAGTACCGACGGCGAGCCCAGTGACAGAAGTGAGCGTGATCGTCTGGCCGCCGCTTGTCAACGACGCGGCGTTGGCATTGGGTACGGCCGGATACGGCGTTCCAGGAGAACCTTGACCACCGCATGCTGCAATAGCAATCGCGGTAACGGCGATGATTATTCCGAGCAGATAGTTACGCACGGGAGTTCTCCTACGGGAACGTCTTAGTGAGGCTGAAAGTGTAGGTTGCGGGGCCGATGACGTTACCGTTCGTCGGGCCGACCGCACCGTTTGCTAGCGGAACCGCAACGCCGCCGCTAACGATCGGGAAGACTTGCGAGTAGGCGTTGAAGATGTTGTATCCCGAGACTTGCAGCGAGAGCGTGCTCGTGAGCGGCGCGCGGATGGTCGCTCGCGCTACGGTAAAAGGTGGTTCGTTGTACGAGTTGTTCTTACCGAAAAGCGTCGAGCCGATCGAGGCGTACCAACCGGCGCCGTTTTGCCAATTGATCTCCGCGTATCCCTGAAGATAGGGAACGGCCTGATTCGAAACGTTGTTGCCGGTGGCGCACCAGTACGAGCTCGACGTGATGTTCGTCTGATTCGAGCATGAGCCGGAGTGGAAATACATCTCCGAACCGCCGTTGAAATTTTGTCCGGCGACGACGGCGAGATTTTGGTTGTAGTTGGCCGGCGTGCACGGCAGGGTCGAGCTCGGACCGAAGCCGCAGTAGAAATTCGATCCGAGATTGTAGGCGTAGCCGCGCTGCGTCGACCCCTGCACGATGAAGCCGAAGCCCTTTTGCACGAGGTGCTTGAGCGAGACTTCGATGCCTTCGTAGCGCGAGTTATTTACGTTGCCGTAGATGCTGTACCAGACGTCCGGAGGTACATTGGGTGATCCGGGCGCCGGGCAGTTCGAGCCCGGGAAGGTTATCGTCGTGCATTTTAGTCCGGAGTCGACCGTCGTGAGCAAGAACTGGTTGAAGAGGTTCGTCATGTATGCGTCGGCGCTGACGAAGTAGGTGTTCTTCAATCGATAGTCCGCGCCGAGATCGTAGCCGAAGGCCGTTTCCGGCACGAGGTTGGGATTCGCCTGATTGATCGTTACGGTTGGCTCGCCGGTCGAGTAGGTGGGAATCGTGTTGAACCGCGAGAGCAAGTTGATGTAGGGTGGCGCGATCGAGGAACCGGCCGATGCGCGCACGACGAGGTCGGGGCTCGGCCGATACGTCAGACCGAGACGCTCGTCGAAGTGCGTCGTGTAATTGGTTTGGAAGGTTGCATTGTTGCCGCTGATCTGACACGCGTTCGCTGCGGTGGAAGACGCACCCGAACCGCATGCTGTAGCAGCCGTAAACTGGTAGAGGTTGTCAAACAGCGTGAGCACAGCGTTGAACTTCTCACCGAAGTTCTGATTACCCGAAACGCGGAGCGTGGTGAACTTCTCGCCCGAACCCTCGGGAATCGAGACGTCCGGCTCGTCAAGCGTAACCCCGGTAAACGCATTGGTGGCACCGTTGTAGTTCGTGGTCGTTTCTTGGTACCAGTACGACGTCGTCGAGATCGTCTGACTCGCCGAAAGCGTCACGAAGTTTCCGGCGCCGTACGGGTGCTCGTACTGGAGATCGATACCGCCCAGTTGATCGCTTTCGCTCTGGTAGTAGTAATCATACCAATCGACCGGAACCGTAACGTTGTTGTAGGTTTGTCCGTATTCGTTGTAGCCGTTCAACGTCTCGGGTATCGTTACCGGATTGAGATAATTGCTGCTGCCCTCGTTGAGCAACCGATAGATCGAGGCGTGATAATAGCGTCCGAGGATTGTATCTTGGCCGAGCGTCGTCGAAATTTCGGCCTGAAACATCGGCTCGTTGTTGGTTTCGATGTCGCCGCCCGGGTAAACGTTGGCAATTTCGAAGTTCGCGCCAACCGGAATCGGGCCGGAGTAGCCCGCGCCGGGGACAAAGGTCGATGGCGTGAGTTCCGAGGTGTTGCCGTTTTGATCGGCCGTCGCTTGCGCACCGAGATAGCTCACCGTCGCCGTTGTCGATGACGAAAAGCGGTAGCGGAACTTTAGCAGCTCGTTGAGCTTGTAGATCGATCCGGAGACACCGTAACAGCACGCCAGCAGGTTGTAAATATTGTAGTTCGCCGCCGTACCGTTCGTGCCGGGAATGACCCCAAGGGAGTTGTTGTAGGTGAGCACGTCGGTCGTCCCGTTGATGTGGGCAACGCCGCCCGGCTGTTCACCAATATAGACCTTTTGCCCGTCGATAACGGAATTATCGTTGACGCCGGCAATGTCGGCGACGAAACCGAGCTTGCCGGTCGTGCCGCTGACGCCGAAATTGAAGAAGTCTCCGCCCGTACTCGTGAAGCCGAACAAGTACGTTGGAGTAAATGTCTCTGTCGGATCCAGCGTACGCATGTTCAACGTACCGTTAATCGCAAAATTGGTCTGAGGCGCATCCGCGCCAGGCCCCTTGACGACCTGATAGCTTTGGAACATAAACGGCGTCCAGAATGACAGTACGTAGTCGCCGTACTTGCCGACCGAGAGCGGGTGACCGTCGACGAGTGTCGCGGTTTCGAAAGCGAGACCATTGCGGATGTTCGCAAAGGTAATCGCACCCGGTGCGGCGCCGTTGCCGTCGTTGCTCGGGAGCGAGACCTGCAGTCCGGGAATCTGGTTGAGCACGGGGCCGAGGTCCGTGACGCCTTGGTTCACGAAGTCTTGCACCGATACGGTGCTCACCGAAGCCGGTGAGGTGTTGAACGTGCCACGCCCGGCGGATCGCACGCTAGCAATTGTTTGTAACGACGAAAACGTCGCCGCTTGCAGGACGACCGCGAGCGGCTCGACCTGGCCGCTAAGAACAGCGAAATCCGTCTCCGTCGCGCTCTGGTAGCCAGCCCGATCAACGGTGATCGCGTAGACCCCGGCCGGAACGTCGTTGATCGCAAACGCGCCCTTCGCATCGGAAGTCCCTTGTACCGTGGTCACGCCACGCAAGGTGATGGTGGCACCTACGACCGGCGCGCCGGATTGATCCTTGACCGTCCCCGACACTCCGCCGGCGGTCGTGCTAGCTGCCTGTGCCAGCTGCGCCGGCGCGCTCAGCGTCGTTGCCGCACTCACGGGTCCAACGACAAGAGCTGCCAACAAGACAGCGGCCAGGACGCGAGTATAACTCCTCAACTCGTCCTCCAAACCGACAAAAGAAACGCGAACTGGGGGTGTTGACCTCAGCTCTTGCTTCCGAGTGTAGAATCTGGAGAATTAAGGGGAACTTATGAACGCCCTGAGTGATGAATTTTGTCGGGCTTTAGGCAGATTGTGCCTGCGCCAGAAAGATGCGCTGTGCCTGGATTGGCATTTCTCCGGCCGGAATTTGCAAACGCGAATACGACCCGTCGGGATTGAGCACGCGGCTCTTCACGTTGTCCGCGAATAAGACCGCAAGAATTTGACTCTGCAGCGTCTCCGCGATAACCGGATCCATAACCGGCACACCGAGTTCTACGCGGCGATCGAGGTTGCGACCCATCCAGTCCGCACTCGACATGTAGACCTCGCGGTCGCCGCCGTTTTCGAATACGTAGATACGCGAGTGCTCGAGGAAGCGGCCAACGATGCTGCGTACGCGGATCGTTTCGCTCACGCCCGGCACGCCCGGCCGCAGAATGCACATGCCGCGTATCATCAGATCGATGGGGACGCCGGCTTGCGAGGCCCGATACAGGGCTCGCGCAATGTCCGGGTCGGTGATCGCATTGAGCTTGGCGCGAATGCCCGAAGACCGGCCGGCCCGCGCATGCTCGGTCTCACGGTCGATCATCGCGAGCATCTCACGACGCAGCGTGACCGGGGCAACCAGTAAGTCCTCGTAGTCGGTAATATTCGAAAAGCCGGTCAGCGCATTGAAGAGCTGGGTTACGTCGGTGCCGAGCTCGCGCCGGCACGTGAATAGGCTCAGGTCCGTGTACAGCCGCGCAGTCTTCTCATTATAGTTGCCGGTGCCGAAGTGCATGTAGCGCCGGAGACCGTCTTCCTCTTGGCGGACGACCATCAGCGTCTTCGCGTGCACCTTCTGCCCGGGGAACCCATACACGACGTGCACGCCCGCGCGCTCCAGGCGCCGCGCCCATTCGATGTTGTTCTCTTCATCGAAGCGCGCCTTAAGCTCGATGACCACTGCCACTTGCTTCTCGTTCTCGGCAGCTTCGAGCAGCGCGCGCACGATCGGAGAGTTCTTGCCCGAGGTACGATAGAGCGTTGCCTTGATCGCGAGCACTTGCTCGTCCTGCGCGGCTTGCTGCAAGAACTGCACGACCGGATCGAACGACTCGTACGGATGTTGTAGCAGGATGTCGTTTTCGCGAATCAAGCCGAAGAGATCGACTTTGCCGACCAGGTTGCGCGGAATCGCGGGAAGGAACGGCGCGTCGCGCAACGTTTCATAGTCGGGCAATCCCACGATCTGCCACAAATCGGAGAGCGCCATGATCCCATCGACTTCGTAGCAGTCGACTTCCGAAAGATCGAGCGCGCGCAGGAGAAAGTCGCGCATGTATTCCGGCATGCCGCGTTCGATTTCGAGACGCACCGGCTCGCCGAAACGGCGGCGTTGCAATTCCGACTCGATCGCGCGCAGCAAATCGTCGGCCTCATCTTCTTGCAAGTCGAGATCGGCGTCGCGCGTTACGCGGAAGAGATACGCCTCGCGCACCGTCATGCCCGGGAAGAGCGCGTCGAGATGATGCCCGATCAGATCTTCGATCAAAACGAAGTGCCGCTCACCTTCGGGCGCGCCTTCGAGCGGTACGAATCGCGGCAGCGTCGGCGGAATCTTCACACGCGCAAAGTGCAACTCGACGCCCTCAGCGGTCGGCTCTTCGAGTTCAACCGCGAGCGAGAGCGAGAGATTTGAAATGTAGGGGAAGGGATGGCCCGAGTCGACGGCCAGCGGTGTCAGCACCGGAAAGAGCCGATCGTCAAACACGCGCTCGAGCGCGGCTTGCCGCTCTTCAGGGAGATCCGAAATGCGCAAGACCTTGATGCCCTCGCGTTCGAGCGACGGCAGCAGGTCCTCATTGAGCAATCGCGTCTCGGTCGCAAGCGAACTGCGCAGACGCGCCGAGATCGCCGCCAGGTGTTCGGCCGGCATGCGTCCGTCATCGGAACGGCGTACGACCTGCGCTTCAATCTGTTGTTTGATCGCTGCAACACGAATCATGAAGAACTCGTCGAGATTCGTACCGTAAATCGCGATGAACTTGAGTCGCTCGAGGAGTGGATTGCCCGCGTCAAGCGCTTCCTCTAAAACGCGGTCGTTGAACTCGAGCCACGAGAGTTCGCGGCTGAAGTATAGCGAGGGATCGTCGAGCGGTACCGAGAGCCGCTCAAGCGCAATATCTTCTTGCTGGAGCATCTTTCGATGGTTTCGCCATCTTGAGGACAAAATCTAGTGTGATGTGGGCCATCCTTTACGC
>JBAUEZ010000194.1:0-17341 GCA_049678885.1 Candidatus Aquilonibacter sp.
GACGTGTTCGTCGCCAAGACGGCGTGCGGATCGAGTGCCTTCTCGAGCGCCGCAAAGATCGCTCGCTTGAGATCGAGCCGTTCGGGCACGGCTTCGATGGCAATCGCCGCCGCGCTGTTCGATGGGATCGCCTCGCGCATGACGACACGCGCGAGCACGCTGTCGTCACCGGCGCGAGCGGCGTCCTTCGCGATGCGCGCCACGGCGCGCTCGCGCGCGGCGGCATCGGGCTCGACGAGTTCGACGGCATAGCCGCCACGCGCGGCAACGTAGGCGATGCCCGCGCCCATCGTTCCTCCGCCGACGACCAAGATGAGATCTTGCACGAGTGGTGTACTTCGCCCGGGGATGGAAAAACCGCTTTGGCGCCGCCGCTCCTCGACCTATCTCATCGAGTCGCCGCATATGCGCATCCGCAGTGACGAGGTCGAACTTCCCAGCGGTGTCGTGCTGCCGAACTACTATATACGCGAATCGCTCGGATTCGCGATGATCTTCGCGCTGACACCTGCGCGCGACGTCGTGCTCGTACGTCAATACCGCTACGGGATCGACGAGGTGATCGTCGAGTTGCCGGCGGGAAGCATCGACCCGGGCGAACCTCCACTCGCCTGCGCACAACGGGAACTCACCGAAGAGACGGGCTACACCGCTGCGCGTTGGGAGCGGCTTAGCGTTGTGCCGGCGGAACCCGTACGTAGCAACAGCTACCTGCACGCGTTCCTCGCGTATGATGCGGTGCAAACGCATCCGCAGAATCTCGATGCCGCCGAGGCGATCGAACCGTTCACGGTCTCACTCGATGCGCTGCACGAGTTGCTGCGCACCGATGCAATCGGCGCGATCTCCTGTGTCGCGGTCGCCTATACGGCTTTGGACAGATTGCGCAGCTAGTTCTTTGCTGTAGTTCCGCTGTCCGTGGCGAGCGTTGCGGTAATGTTGAGGATGATGTTCGCGTACTGGCCCGGCTGACCTTGCGCTGGACGCTGGGTATCATAGGTCTTGAGCGCCGTAGGTATGCGCCTAACGGTGTCATAGGTAAACGTCGCGCTGCCGTGGTCCGTGCCACCGAGACCCCCGGACATTTTCTGATTCTTGTCCTCAGCGATCGACACGACGCTTCCGCTCGGTGCGCTCGCCGTAAAATCGAGCGTAAGTCCCGGAATGACGTCGGCCACGCGCCAGTGATTCTTTGCGTCTAACACCGCCGGATTGAAAAATCCCGGCGAGAGCGTGCTAATGACATCGGCTTCTTCGGGATAGGGGCGCCCGGTGCACGCGACCTTCGTGGTGGGATAAACCACGCAGTCCATAGGCGCTGACCTCCGGTAATAGCGCCCGACTTCAGCGACGCGCACGTGCAAGCCACCATCAGGTTGTACTCCGAGAATGTCGACGGTGATCGTTCCGATATCGGTCGCGGTCGAATCATACTTCGTGTCGCCCGTCCCGTAAACGTTCTGGTAACCGCCCGATGCAGTCGGGCTGTTGACTTGACGAATCGAAGCGTTGGTATCGTGCTCATCGTTCTGCACGCCGAACGTGAAATTATAGACGAGATGGCGCTGTGGCTGGTCTTGCGCGAACGCCGGGGCGCTCGTAACGAGCGCGAGCAGCGACACGGCGAGTGCGCTGCGCGAAATTTTCATGGCTAGCCCTTTGCGGCAGTTTGGCTATCCGTAGCGAGTTGCGCGGTGATGTCGATGATGATGTTCGAGTACTGTCCCGCGCCCGTCTGTTTGCGGATCGTGTCATACTCTTTGAGCTGGGTCGACACGTTCTTTGACATGTCGTAGCTGTACGTGTCCGTGCCGTGCAACGTGCTGGCCTGTCCACCGGCGACCTTCTCATCGTCGTTCTCGCTGATCGGCACGACGGTGCCCGCCGGCGTGCCGACGATGAAGTCGAGCGACACGCCCGCCGCGTCGCTGCCTTGATGCCAGTGATGCTTAGCATCGAGCGCCGAGGGATCGAAGAACTTCGGTGACAGCGTGCGTATCACGGTCAGCTCTTCCGGAAAGACCTGCCCCGATGCGCAGATCACGTTGGTCGTGGGATAGACGACGCATTCGACCGCCGCGGCTCTGCGAACATTGCCCCCGTCTTCACTAACCTTGACGACCAAACCGCCGTCGGGTTCAACGCCGATGACATCTACCGGAATCGTGCCTTTATCCGAGGCAACGCCCATGTACGAGGTATCGCCAGTCCCGGCGCTGTCGCCGCCTGCGCCCCTGTTAGCTGTGCCGTTTTCCTTCAATTGGGAATCGGTGTCGTGGGTGTCGTTTTGCACGCCGACCGTAAAATTGTAGACGAGGTGGCGCTGGACCGTCTGCGCGGCAGCCGGCAAGGCCGTGACTGCAAGAGCGAGCCCGGCCAAAATGGGTACGATCCGAGTGTTCATCCTGAAACCTCCGGCATTGGCAAGGGGTACTTCACGATGAGTACCACTCGCTTCCCCTCATGAGGCCAACCATGCAACCGATGCTCGCCACCTTTATCCGCCTGACCCTGATGATCGCGATCGCGCTCATCCTGATCGTCGTGGCCTTCCTGGTCTTCAAGCTGGTTGTGGTCGCGGCCATCGTCGCCGCGGTGGTCGTGGGCGGTCTCTTCCTCTATAACATGATTCGTGGCCGTGCCAAAGCTCCGGCGATCAGGCAGTAGTCTCGCCTAGCCAACTAACCAAGTAAGCGCTTAGTTCATCGGGTCGCTCGAGCATCGGGACGTGTCCCGAGCGCGCGATCGTTACCAGCTTTCCGGCCGGGAAGGCGCCAACCGTCCGCGCGACCTCTTCGGCCGGAATACCCGGATCCTCAGCCCCCGCCACGACCAAGACCGGCATCGCAAGATCGCCGGCAATGTCGTTCGCGCTGTCGCGCAGCGCCATGCCGCGCAACATCGCGGCGAGTCCGCGCGGATCGTGTTTTTCCGCAATTTTTTTGAATTTTTCCACGATTTCCGGGGAATTTTGCTTTGTCGTCGCAGCGAGCGTTGCGTCGAGAAACTCGGCGATGATGCGCGCGCTCGAACCGCTGCGTTCCGCATCATCGGCGAGTTCGAAACGATGCGCGGCACGCTCCGGCGTGTCGGCAGCAATGCGCGAGCACACGAGTGCGAGACGCGCGAGACGCTCGACGTACATCCGTGCGAAGGCGAGCGCGACATAACCGCCGAGCGAGTGTCCGACCAGCGTCGCGCGCTCGATGCCGAGTGCGTCGAGCACCGCCGCGACATCGCCGGCGAGCGATTCCATCAAGTACGGACCGTCGACGACACGCGACGCGCCCATGCCGCGCAGGTCCATTGCGACCACGCGAAACCCGGAGAGCGCGCGCACCTGCGCATCCCAAATCTCGCGCGAAAGCGGGAAGCCATGGAGCAGCACAACTGCGTCACCGCTACCGGAAACGGTGACGTCGAGTTGCGCGTCACTATTCAAAACTTGCATTGCAGCCGAGAATACTGTATAAGGTAGGCAACTACCCTTGGCTACACAAGCTGTAGCCGGAGAAAGGATGACTCCACGCACATGGCAGTCAAACGTAAGAGAAAAGCGGCTGCGAAGAAAGCCGTCCGCAAGACGGTTCGCCGCAAGAAAGCCGCCCGCAAGGCGGTAGTCCGCAAAGTGCGGCGTAAGGTTCGCCGCAAGAAAGCTGCTAAGAAGGCAGTAGGCCGTAAAGTCCGTCGCAAGGTGCGCCGGAAGAAAGCTACGGTTCGTAAGACCGTTCGCAAAGTTCGCCGCAAGGTACGCCGGAAGAAAGCTGCAGCCGCAGCGTAACTTCCCGGCTATTTTTATGGCCATAAGCGAGTCGTTGAAAACGGCTCGCTCTTTTTTTTCTTTACACGGTCCTGATGATCGGGTTGAGCGCATAGGCGGCGGCGACGCAGACCAGCGAGATCGAGCCGGCGAGCGCGAACGCGGCGTGCAGGCCGATGACCGACGCGATCGCGCCGATCACCAGCGATCCGAGCGGTACGACGCCGATCGCCACCATCGTATAGACCGCGATCGCGCGGCCGCGCACGGCGTCGGGCGTGAGCGTTTGGATCAGCGTGTTGGTCGCGCCGAGAAACGCCAGCGTGCCGACGCCGATCATCGCTAGCGCCGGCAGCGCCCACGCGACCGAATGGATCGCCGCAAGCGCGATCAACCCGAGTGCGGTGAGCACGCCGGCGAGGACCCACTGGATCGAACGCGGTTCGCGTCCTGCAAATGCAGCGGTCAACAGGGCCCCGCCAAAACCGCCGATCCCCGCCGCTGCGACCGCCCAGCCTAACGCCTGTGCATTCCCGTGCAGCACGTTCACAATATAGGCCGGAATCAATTGTGAATAGGGGCGCGCGAAGATCGCCATCACCACGAAGGTGGCCATGATCCAGCGCAGGATCGGATGGGCAAAAAGAAATACGATGCCGCCGCGCATCGAGGCCAGCATCGGTTCGCGCTTCGCAGTCGACGGCGGCGACGGACGCATCATCCCGACTGCCACGACGACCGCGAGCGTCGCCACCGCATTGACATAGAACGAGCCCGCAACGCCAACCCATACAATCAACACGCCGGCAATCGCCGGACCGATAACCGCCGGCGCGTTAAAGGCGACCGAGTTGAGTCCGATCGCGTTGCCGATGTACGCGCGGTCGACCAGCAGCGGCATCCAGCTTTGGCGGACCGGCGAATCGAAGGCATTCGCCGCAGCGTTGATTGCGGAAATGACGAGCAGCCACGGTAGGTCGAGCCGGTTGAGCGTCGCGAGGATCGCGAGCGCGAGCGCAGCCAGCGACATCGTCGTGTTGGTCAAGAGCAGGACGCGCCGCCGCGGCAACGTATCCGCGACGACACCCGCGATCGGCGAACAGAACAGCACGGGAATCGCGCGTGCCGCGCCGAGGAATCCAAGATCGAGCGCGGCCTGGTGCGGCGAACCGGCGATCTGCGCCACCAAGTAGCCTTGCGCGGTGAATTGCATCCAACTGCCGAGGTTGGAGATCAGTAGCCCGATCCAGAGAAGACGATAGTCGCGAAAACGTAGCGCAGCGAGAACGCCGGCGCTAGCGCTCATGCACCGCCGCGATCACCACTTGCGCGGAGCGCTCTTCCCCGAACGTCGCCGTGTCGATCGCGAGATCGACGATTGCGGGTGAACCCATCTCGACGTTGTACCAGTCGCGCAGGTGCGCGCGACGGGCTTTGTCGATGCGATCGACTTCGGCAGCCGCAGCCTTCGGATTGAGACCATATTCGGCGACGACCCGCTCGATGCGCCAGTCGCGTGGCGCATGCATGTACACCCGGAGCACGTCGGGCCGGCGCCCGAGAATCGCGCTTGCACCGCGACCGAGAATCACGACCTTTCCGCGCGCGGCGAATTCGCGCACCGCCTCCTGCACCTCGCGCACGTACTCCTCATCGAACGTCTCGCTGAAGCCGCCCACCGCGACCTCGGGCGTCGCAAGCTCGAGACTCGAGAGCAGTCGCGCCCCGAGCGATCGTCCCGTCTCGTCGACGGCTTGTGCCTGCACCGGTGTGATCTGCATGCGCTTGGCAACCACGACCGGGAGCTGGCTATCGATCAACTCGTAGTTCAATGCCGCAGCGACGCGTTGCGCGATGGCAACCGCGCCGGATCCGTACAGGTTGGAGATCGTGACGATCACGACGAAGAACTACGCGATGCCGATCATCGAAACCCGCGACCTTCGCAAGGTCTTCCGCAGCGTTCGACGCGTGCCGGGCCCGTTAGGGGCCCTGCGCACGCTTTTCTCCCACGCCTATGAGGATCGCGTCGCAGTCGACAGCGTGTCGATGTCGCTCGAGCCGGGCGAGCTGGTCGGATACATCGGCCCAAACGGTGCGGGCAAATCGACCACGATCAAGATGCTTACCGGCATCCTGGTCCCGACCTCCGGCGAGGTCCGCGTTGCGGGCGTCGTGCCGTACGAGTCGCGGCGCGCTAACGCGCGTAACATCGGCGTCGTGTTCGGGCAGCGCAGCCAGCTTTACTGGGATCTGCCGTTGATCGAGTCGTTTGAGTTGTTACGCGCGATCTACAGCATTCCGCCGGAAACCTATCGGCGCAATCTGGACGAATTCATTGCGCTCTTGCAGATGGATGAGTTCTTGCGCACGCCGGTGCGGCAGCTCTCGCTCGGCCAGCGCATGCGCGGCGACTTCGCCGCCGCCATGCTCCACGATCCACGCATCGTCTACCTCGACGAGCCGACGATCGGACTCGACGTCGTTGCAAAAGAGGCGATCCGCGAGTTCATCGCGCGCATCAACGCCGAGCGCGGCACGACCATCATCCTCACGACCCACGATCTCGCCGACGTCGAGCGCCTATGCCGCCGGATCGTACTCATCGACCACGGGATACTGATCTACGACGGCGACATCGAACGCATCAAGAACGAATACGGCGTCTACCGCACGCTGGTGCTGCGCTTCGAGCGTCCGACACCGGCCCCGCACCTCGAGGGTGCCGAGCTCGAGAGCAGCGACGAGTACACCGCCCGCTTCCGCTTCGACCGCAACCGTGAGCGGGCCGACCAACTGATCCGTCGGGCGAGCGAACGTTACAGTCTCGAGGACGTCTCGATCGAGGAACCGGACCTGGAATCGATCATCCGCCGCATCTACGTCGAAGGATACGGCACGCGCCCGCAGGAGAGCCTGACATGATCCTTTCGAGCGGAACGAAGAGACCAAAGATTCATCCGAGCTCCTACGTCGCACCGACCGCGACGATCAGCGGCGACGTGACCATCGGCGCCGACTGTGCGGTCCTGCACGGAGCGATTATCACTGCGGAGGGCGCGCCGGTAACCATCGGCGCAAATTGCGTCATCATGGAGAATGCGGTCGTCAAGGCGAGCGGCGGCAGCGCAACGCAGTTCCCGGCAAAGATCGGCGATCGCTGCATCGTCGGCCCGCACGCGTACGTGGTCGGCGCATCGATCGGCAACGGCTGCTTCATCGCCAGCGGCAGCCGTGTTTTTAACGGCGCGGTGATGGAGGACGGCAGCGGCGTTGCTCTCGGCGGCATAGTCCATATCAACGCGCACCTGCTCAAAGCAGCGAGCGTCCCGATGCAGCACATTGCGTACGGGAACCCAGCCAAGATCGTCGGGCCTGAGAAAGCGCCTGAGGTCGCGCGAGATCTGCAATTCTACGAGAACGTCTTCAACATCGATAGCGGCGACGACGCACGTGCCAAGGCCGCGCAAACGTATGCCCAGTTCTTACGCAAGGCCCATGCGCAAGATACGGTGCTCGACGCGCACACCAATAAGGCACCGGCGCGACGCAGCGGTGAAGAACCGCCGAAACAACAGACGACCGAAGTCGACACCGTCGTCGATGCGATGATGCTCGAGCTGCAAGAGATGGAAAACCGGCGTCAGGAGTCGCTCAAGAAGAAACCCAAGCGTTGAATCTCAACCCGTACGTCGAGTTCGCGAAAAAAGCATTCGCGCGCGAGGCCACCTACCGGATGGAGGTGCTGACCGAGGTCGGCTCGCTCGTGCTGCGTGTCTATCTGCTGCGCTCGCTGTGGACGGCGCTCTACGCGCAAAATGCGATCCCATTGAACCTGCCGCTGCACAGCATGATTACCTATGCAACGGTCGCACTGCTGATGTCACTGATCTTGGAAGTCGACGGCACGCGCCTGATCCGCGAGAAGCTTCGCGAAGGCACGATCGCAACCGACTTAATGAAGCCGATCAGTCTGCCGTTCTATTTCTTCGCCGATGGTGCCGGACAAACGCTCTTGCACGCGGTACTGGTGGTTCCGTCGCTGCTCTTTGCCTTGCTGCTCGTGCACATCGACGTACCGCCGCCGGCGACGCTCGGCGCATTCGCGCTCGCGTTCTTGCTCGGCTACTGCGTGAACTTCTTCATCAACTTCTTGATGAACTCGGTCGCGTTTTGGACGCTGGAAACTTTCGCAATCCAACTGATCGTGCGGTGGATCTCGGATCTGCTCTCGGGTCAGATCATTCCGCTGACCTTCTTCCCTGGGGTCTTCGGCCAGGTGCTCTTCGCGCTACCGTTTGCCGCCGTCTACTCGACGCCGCTCTTGATCTACGTCGGGGTGATTCCGCCGTCGCAGTGGGCGCTCGCACTGGGTGTGCAAGCGCTCTGGCTCGTGCTCTTCAGCGGCATCTCCGCGCTCGTGTGGCAAGCCGCTGAACGCAGAATAGTGATCCAGGGCGGCTAATCTACGCCTGGTGCATCCCACAGGACGAGTTCGCCGTGGCCTTTGACCGCAAGTTTCGGCACGTCGTACAGTCGCACGGCGTCGCCCTTCTGCAGCGTCTCACCGTTGGCTTCGACTTTGCCGTCGGCAACGAAGAGAAATCCGTAGCGATGCGGCGCAAACTCGTACACGACCGCAGTGTCGTTGTCTTCGACGCGTGACACGGCGAGCGTCGCGTCTTGCGTGATATGAATCGGCGCATCGACATTTTGTTGCCCGCTTACCATGCGCAGCCACGTGTTCGTCCGCTGCTCGGCGGTGAAATCCATCTGCCCATATGACGGCGTTTCGCCGGTCTTTCCGGGCATAATCCACATCTGCACGAAGTGCAACGGCTTGGCCGCATCGGCGTTGAACTCGCTGTGTCGCACGCCGGTGCCGGCGCTCATGAACTGCACGCCGCCCGGACCGACGACGCCTTCGTTGCCGATCGAGTCCTTGTGCGCAAGTTTTCCGTCGAGCACGTACGTGACGATCTCCATGTCACGGTGCGGATGCGTCGGAAATCCCGAACCGCCCGCTACGGTGTCGTCGTTGAAGACGCGAAGCGCCCCCCAGTTTTCGTTGTCCGGATCGAAGTAGTCGGCGAAGCTGAACGAGTGGTACGTTTGCAGCCAACCGTGGTCAAAGAAGGCGCGATCCTTCGCACGTTGGATGGAGAAGGTGGGGGTCACAGAGAGCGTCTTCATGGTAAGGGCTTCAATCCTTCCGGGCTGGGGTAAGGTTGCGCAGGCGTCCAAGCAGTAGGTGGTAATACAGCATACCCCGTTCGCGGCCGAGGCTAGCGAGCACTTCGTTGAGATCCACGCGTGGGTTGCCTGAGAGCAACGCGGCAGTGCGCGCCACGCCCGAGTCGCGCAGCGGGAACGTGTCGAGACGACCGAACCCGCGCAAGAGGACAACGGCCGCGCTCCACGGCCCGATCCCGCGCAATTGCACAAGGCGCTCGGCGGCTTGCGTGGTCGGCAGGCGATCGATCTCCTCCTCGGTGATATCGCCGCGCTCGAGCGCATCGGCGACCGCACGGAGATGCCCCATCTTGTTTGCGGAGAGTCCGGCAGCACGTAACTCGTTGTCGTGCGCGCGCAACAGTGCCGCCGGTGTGGGAAACGGACGCAGGCTAATGCCGTGAATGCGTACGGGTGCGCTCAGCGCGCTGACCATGCGCTGCATGATCGCCGCCGCAGCCACGATGCTGATCTGCTGAAACACTATCGCGTGCGCGCACGCTTCCCACAGCGTCTGATAGCGCGGCGGCTTCAAGCCGCGCAGCGCTTCTGCCAGACGAGCAACCCACGGAATCGCTGCCGCGCATCGATTCCACGGCCGAAGGTCGACGTTCGTTCCCAGCATGCGCGTGCAAAGCTCCAGCGCGCGCTCCGCGCGCATGCCCGCGGCTTGCACGCGCAACGCTCCCGCTTCTTGCTGGGTCACGCGCAGCAGCGCCGCATCACCATCCGACGCAAATGCGCGCAGATATGCTCCGTCTTCAGCAACGACGTCGACGGCGTTCGACGCTAAACGCCGCAGCGCATCCGCGGTAAGCTCGAGTCGGAACGGGGTACGAACGGGGAGCAGTTCGTCAACGGTGAATTGAGCCACGATGGTCGGAGCCTATCTCCAGTATTGGCGCGTGAACTTCTTGACGATGCTCGAGTATCGGGCCAATTTCATCATGTGGTTCCTCTTCACAATCGTCTATCACGGCGTGGCGCTCGCGGCGCTTTACGTGACGATGCAGCAGTTCCCCTCGATGAACGGCTGGGATTTCCGGCAGATGTTCTTTTTGTACGCGCTTTGGATGACCGGACACGAGCTGCACAACGTGCTCTTCTTTAACGTCGTTGCGGTCCCCGACTACGTGCGTGAAGGACGCTTCGACCGCTTCTTGGTGCGCCCGCTCGATACGCTTTTCCAGGTGCTCACCGTACCGTCGCAACTCTCACCCGATGGTATCGTGATCGCGATCGTGACGCTGGCCGTCGCGACCTCGGTCGCGCACGCGCAACTCGACTGGATCTTCTTCATATTCGTTCCGCTGATCGTCATCGGGGGCTCGTTGATCGACCTGGGTATCTCGCTCGTCGTTGCGACGATCTCGTTCTGGTTCATCCGCGTCGACACGCTGCGCTGGGTCGTGATGTCGCTCGAACAGGACTTCACGCGCTACCCGATCAGCATCTACACACGCGGCGTTCGCATCGTGCTCGCGTTCGTGCTGCCCTTTGCCTTCATGAACTATTTCCCGGCGACGTATTTCTTGCAGAAAGCCGAGACCGGTTTGCATCTCGATCCGGTGGTCGGTTTGCTGACCCCGGCAATCGGCGTCGCGTGGCTCGCGGTCGCATATCTGTTCTGGCAGACGGGTCTGCGGCACTATCAAGGAACCGGCTCGTGAACCGTCGCGCATTTCTCGCCGCAAGTAGCGCGTTTGCCGCGCTGCCCCGCGTCGCGCGGGCCTCCTCGTACGAGCAGGTCGAGGAGATCGCGCACGAAGTGCCGGGCGTCGTCGGCGTCTACTGCCGCACGCTCGCCGACAGGCCGCCGGTCTTTACGTTCAACGAGAACGTCGTCTTCCCGACCGCTTCGACAATCAAGATGCTGATCATGACCACCGCGTACGTGGAGCAGGAGCGCAATCCCGGCACGCTCCAGCATCGCATCACGACCCACCGCAGCGAGTTGATCGACGGCTCGGATTTCATGGCAACACAGCCGGATGGCGCGCGCCTTTCGGTTTACGAGTTGATCGTGCCGATGATCACGCTCAGCGACAACACCGCGAGCAACTATCTGATCGACTACTTCGGCATGCCGAAGATCAACGCGGTAGGTGCGCGCCTCGGGATGACGCAGACACGCCTCGCGCGGCACTTCCTCGACTTTGCCGCAATCGTCCACCACAACGACAACGTGACGACACCCACCGATATGTCGCTCCTCCTCTATGCGATCGCGAGCGGCGCGCGCGAGGGAACGGCGACGATCTGCTCGCCCGAGCATTGCAAGGCAATGATCCGCGTTATGCTTGGCCAAACCGACCGCGACAAAATCCCGGCGGGATTGCCGCCCGGCGTCCCCGTCGCGCATAAGACCGGCGAGCTTGACGGAAGTCGCAGCGACGTCGCGATCGTGGAGCCGTTTGGGAACTCGCCCTACATTCTTATCTGCTACAGCAAGTGGCTCACGGAATACCCGCCCGTGTACGCAGCTTTTCGCAGGTTTGCGCGCCTATCGTATCAACTCGTGGGCATGTCGGATCAGTAGGGAAAACCGGACGAAGGAACCGCTCCCCTGATTCCTAACGTCTTAGGGTGCGCCGGAATACCACGCTCGCGTTTGGCATGGTGCTCCTCACTGCATGCGGCGGGGGTACTTCGAGCGTGCTCCCGAAGGCGGCCGCGACGCAGGCGAAGGTGCAGGTCTCCATTTCGATGCGCGTCCCGGGTGCCGCGAGCGCGCGCACTACCGCACTGCGCCGCATCTTCACGATCGCGCAAAATACCGCGGGCGCACAAGTCGCAGTCTATACTGCCGGCAGCGACACCGGCACGCCGCTGGCAACGACGGCAGCCAATATTGAGCCATCGCCGTCGGCCGGATCGACCTGTTCGGCGTCGGATCCCTACGGCACTCGCAGCTGTTCGTTTTCGATCTCCGCGCCGGTAGGGAGTGACGACTTCATTATCACGACCTACGATCGAGCGCCGGCAACCGGCGTCATTCCGGCGAGCGCAAATAAACTCGGTTGGGGCATGGATCCGGCCGTCTCCATCGTCGCCGGCACAACGGCAAACGTCAGTGCAACGCTTTCGAGCGTGCTCGCATCGGTGTCGCTCGACCTGACACCGAACGCGATCCATCAAATCATTCCGGCGACGGGCACGGTCGGCGTCTATGCACTCGATGCCGACAATGACGTCATCGTGAGCAACGGCTTTGTCGATCCCAGCGGCAATCCGATCACGCTGAGCTTCACCGCGGACCAAAACAGTCTCAACGGCACGCTCTCCTTCTCGCCGAGCAGCATCAGCGCTCCGAGCCCAACCGGCGTGCAGTATGTCTACCAGCCGGGCAATGGTGTGTTGAGTACGGCAGGAAATCTTACGTCCAACATCTCGGTAAGTTCGTCAGCGGCCGGCGTTACTACGACGGGTGCTGCGCTCCAAGCGATCTACCCGACGTTCACCTCGATCACCGATCCAAATCTCAACGTCAATAACACGCATCACGGCGGGATCGTCTTCGATACCAATGGCGGCGTGTATTACACAACGCCGAACAACTATGGCGGCATCTCATATTACGGCGGCAGCGGAACGAGTATCGCCGACAACTACGCGGCAACAGCGCCGGCGCCGATTCTCGGCAGCATCGTGAGCGTCACCGGGGCGTTCGTCGCGATCCTAGGCAATCAAGAATGGACATTCGCAGCCCCTCCGTCCTCCACTATCGAACTCGGGCCGAATTCAGCCTTGATGCCGGTACCCAACGGCAGCGCGATTGCCGACGACACAGGCCACGGAGGGATCTGGTATACGAGCGGCTCGGCGCTGGCCTTCTATCCGCTCGCCAGCGGTTCGGCTAGCACCATTTCGCTCGGCGTCAATGCCGCGGCGGGCGTCGCGCTTGATTCCTCATCGAACGTGTGGGTCGTCGACAACGTTAACGATCAGCTCTTCGAAGTGACGAGCCGTACGCTCAGCGGTCAATTTCCGCTGCAAGCCGGCGGCGCGCCGTGGGATGTACTCGTCAACAGCAACGGCATCTATGTCACCGATCACGGCCCAAATCCCGCGATTGTTCAGTTGAACAGCAGCGGCAATATCGTCAATGTCATCTCGGTTCCCGACGGCGCGACGCCGTGGTATCTGATGCCCGACAACGCGCAACCCGGCATCGTGTGGTTCGATTTCCTGCTCAATGGACAGATCGGCATCGGGCGCATGGATACAAATACTTCGCCGGCGACATTTGTGATGGCAACCGACAACGCCGGACCATTCGGCTCGCAAGCCGGCGCGATCGGCGCAGCCTCCAACGGGCTCGTCTACATGGTCTTCGACGGCACGCAGCAGCTCGTGCAAGTGGCGCGATGAACGCGCGTGGCTTCGCTCCGTTGCTGATCCTCGTGGTCGCGGCGTGCGGCGGCGGTGGCGGGGGCGGCGGCATTGCGCCGCTTCCGGTACCGACAGCATCAGCGACGCCGAGTTCCAACATGCAAAAGGTTGCGATCTCGCTCGTCGTGCCGGTCAACAGCGGCACGACCGGCATGAAGCATCGCGAGTACATCTCCGCATCAGCGCGTGGCGCAGGCATCGTCGTAACGCAGGGCGCGACAACCGTCAACGCAACCCTCGACCTCTCGCCCTCCTCGAGCGCGTGTACCGGTGGCGATAGCTCGCGCACGTGTACGACCAGCGTGACCGTGCCGACGGGCTCCGACCTCTTCACGATCACGATTTACAACCAAACACCTGTCAACAACGCGATTCCAAGCGGCGCGGCAATACTCGGCGTGGGTGCGAGTACCGTCAATGTCATCGCCGGCATAACGAGCAGCGTGCAGGTCTACATCGGCGGGGAGATCGCGCACTTCGGCGCAGCGCTTCCGTCGGGCTCCATGCCGGCCAACGGCCATGCCCAAAGTGCCGTGCTCGTTATTGCGCCGACCGACTTCGGCAACAATCCAATCACCGCGGGCAAGAACGATCCCTATGCGAATCCAATCGCCGTTGCAATCACGGAGAGTGGAGGCAGCGGCAACGCCACGCTTTCGCTCAACGGCGGGGCCGCGAGTACCAGCGTGCTCGTGTCGAAATCGACCGATTCCGTCACGCTCAACTACAACGGCAACGGAGTACCGGGCTATAGCTTTACCATTACGCTGAGTGCGAGCGGTGTGAGTTCGCAAGCCTCGACGATCGCGCCGTTGATTGCGTCGGTGAGCGGGCACGCGGTGACGTCGGTGTCGCTCAACGGCAGCGGGGTTAGCGCGTTGCAACTGGGCATCGGCGAAGCGGGCAGCTCGCGCACGTACACGGCGACGCTTGCCTCACGTTGTAGCGGCATCGCCACGAAGGGATCGATTAGCGGCAGCGGTGCATCGGCAACGCTTCCGGTCACTGGTGGCGCAACGCCAAGTGCGAGCGGCTGCGCCCTGACCATCACCGATTCCGGCAACGTCGCACTCGTGTTGCTGGTCACGAACACGCCGGTCGGCGCAAGTGTCAACATCGACGGCACGCAAATCACCGAGTACACAGGCTACACGTTCCCGTTTAGCATCACGAAGGGCCCCGACGGCAACATCTGGTTCACCGATCAGGGCAACAGCACCGTGTACGCGATCAATCCGGCAAATGAGTCGCTCGTATATGACTACCTTATCAGCGGCAGCGACCTCTTTGGCATCACGACCGGGTCCGACGGCGCGCTGTGGGCGAGCGATCAAGGTCTCTCAAGCATCGATCGCGTGACGACAGCGGGCGTGATCGCGCAATATCCGTTTCCGGGATGCGGATGTCCGGAGGGGATCACGTCGGACAGTGCCGGCCAAATCTGGGTCATGGACAACGACGACGGTATCGTGTGGACGTTGTCGGTCGGTGGCCAATTCACGCAAGCGGTCAGCGGGCTCGGCCCGTTCTCGACGCCAACAAATTCGATCACGGTTGGCCCGGACGGCGCAATTTGGTGGGCAGGTGATAGCAACATCGGGCGCTACAATCCGGCGAACGGTCACACCGAAGAGATTCCGGTTCCGAACTCGGGCACCGTTGACTACGTTGCCGCGGGACCCGACAACGCGATCTGGTACACCGCCGACGCGAGCAGCCCCGCCATGTTCATCGGACGCATTCCAATGAACGGCGACGGACCGTTCGATACCTCGACGACGTTCACCGTAACGCCCGTTGCCGGAGCGCAGCTCGCCGGCATCACCGCGGGTGCCGACAACGCAATGTGGTTCGTCGTATCAAACAACACGTCAACAAATTACATCGGCGAGCTCTCGCTCAGCACGCACGCAGTTACGACGTTCCAAATTCCGACTTCGAGTGCGGGCGCCTGGGAGATCACCCGCGGACCTGACGGCAGCCTATGGTTTACGGAGCGGAATAACGGACAAATCGGCCACCTTATCCCTTAGACGGTTCGGCCGCCTTCGGCGGCTACCGGTTCCACCGTCACAAGATTCATTTTGTCGCCGCGGCGGATTGCATCGAGCGCTTCGAAGCCTTCGGTCATCTGGCCGAACACGGTGTAATTCTTGTCGAGAAAGCGTGCGTCGGCTAGGCAGATGTAGAATTGCGACCCGGCTGAGTTTGGGTCAGAGGAGCGCGCCATCGCGACCGTGCCACGCACGTGCGGGCGATCGCTGAATTCGGCTTTCAGGCGGTAGCCGGGGCCACCTGTACCGTCGCCGTCGGGATCGCCGCCTTGAACGACAAAGCCCGGCTCGACGCGGTGGAAAGCGAGTCCGTCGTAAAAGCCTTCCTCTGCAAGTTTCATGAATGCGGCCGTGTGAAGGGGCGCATCATCGGGGAAAAAGGTGAAGACAATATCCCCTTTCTCCGTTGCAACGCGTACCTGCGAACCGCGGGCGCGCTCGGTTAGTGCGGCGACTTCTTCGGGAGTCGGAGCGTTCGGCATGCGACTCTCTTGCACTGCGCGCGTTTGGTGCCCTTTGCACCCCGGGTAGAATTACACACGAAATGCCCCCTACGGCAGAAAAACCCACGCTTGCAATCCGAATCCCGCCCAATGGACGCCACGCTCGAACCGTACGCGACGCGCTTATTGCGTTTGCGTCACTGCACGGTGTGGCGGAAGCCGATCAGGAAGCCATGCTCTTTGCCCTCGGGGAGGCGCTCGCCAACGCAATCGAGCACGGAGCACCCGCTGGCGATATCCGGGTCACGATCGAGATCGAGACGGACCTGATCTCTGCCCGCGTCGCGGATGAGGGGCGGGGATTTCGCGACGTGCCTGTCGGCTTTACGCCGTTGCCCGAGACCTACGCCGAACGCGGCCGCGGGATCCCGATCATGCAACGCTGCGTCGATTTGTGCGAGGTCTCGAGCGCGCCCGGCAGCGGCACCATCGTGACGCTCGGACGCTTTCGGCGCGATCGTGCGTCGACCAATCAGGAACAGGCGGTCACTCCGTAAAACGACGCAGGCATGATTCTTTATGCCTGTCTTGCTGCCGTGGTCGCGACCGTGCTCACCTACGTCGCGCCGAGCCCGGCGCCGGTCGACCCGCAAGTCACTGCGATGGTCGCACAAGTCAGCGCCGATCGTCTGCGTGCCAATGATACGAAGCTCGTGCGCGGCTTCTTCACCCGCAACGACTTTTCCGAGACCGCCTCAACCGCAACCCACGGCGTCTTCGGGGCACGCGACTGGATTCGCGCGCAGTTCGAGGCGATTGCCAAGACGAGCGGCGGCCGCATGACCGTGGCGCTGGACGATTACGTGCAGCCCAAGACCGCGCGCACGCCGCGCGACGTGAAGGAGTCGAGCATCATCGCCACGCTCCGCGGTGATGAGCCCGGCCTCATCTACGTGATGTCGAGTCACTACGACGATTGCAACGGCGACTGCACCAACGGCACGCGCGAAGCGCCCGGCGCCGACGACAACGGCTCGGGCACATCGGCCGTACTCGAGGCGGCACGCATCATGGCCTCGCACCACTTCCGCGGCACGATCGTCTTCGCCGTGTTCGACGGTGAAGAGCTCGGGCTGTGGGGCTCATCGCACTACGCCGACGAGCTCAAGGCCAAGGGCGTCGTCGTTGCTGCCAATCTGAACAACGACATCATCGGGAATTCCACCGGCGGCAACGGCATCCACGAGCCGGGCGTCATTCGTGTCTTCAGTCAAGCACTGCCGGCCGATGCGAAGCTGGCGAGTGTCAACCTCGTCGGCTCGGAAAACGACTCACCGTCGCGTGAGCTCGCGCGTTATGTCGGCGAGGTCGTGCCACAGTACGTCGATGGGTTCGCGGTGCGCCAGATGTGGCGCGCCGACCGCGTCCTGCGCGGTGGCGCTCAGGAGTCGTTGCAAGCC
>JBAUEZ010000195.1:0-6730 GCA_049678885.1 Candidatus Aquilonibacter sp.
CGGATAGGTCGTGCGGATCAAACCAAGGCCCTCGAGGGAGACTTCGTTTTTTAAGAAAGGCTAATGCGTATGGGTGAAGTTGCCGACGGCAACGTGGCTTCGACGCACCGCATCGATGACCCGCCGCATACCCAGGGGATTACGCGCGCGACCAACCGCATCGAAATACCATTCCGGATCGATATTCAGCGTACGCGTTTGAATCATGGCAACCGAGGTTTCCGAGAGAAACGCGGTCATCGCTGCGACCTCTTCTTCGTCGTCGGTGACGCCGGGATGCGTGAGGAGATTCAGACTGACGCGTAAGCCGCGCCGGACGGCGATCCGTATCGAGGCGAACACGTCCTCGAGCGTATAGCCGATCGGGCGATAGTACGCTGCATATACGTCCGGCCGAAACGAGTTCAGGCTGATGCGCACCGCGTCCAAGCCTGCATCGATGCAGCGCTCGAGTGCCGCCGGCATGCTGCCGTTAGTATTGAGGTTGATCGTGCCGTTCGAGCGCGCCGCACGAACGCGCTCGATTGCGCCGGCAATCGCGATCGAGCGCAACAGCGGTTCGCCCTCGCAGCCCTGTCCGAAGGAGACGATACCGTCGGGGACGCGCTCTAAATGATGGATCGCGATGCGTGCGAGCTCATCCGCGGTGGTCTCATAGACGATGCGCGCTTGGGGCGAGGGTAGGCCCGCATCGGGTTCTTGTTCGGAAATGCAGCCGACGCAGCGCGCGTTGCACTTCGGCGACACCGGCAGCGCCGCTTCGCCGCGCTCGAGAAAGACGTTCTGTGCGGTGAAGCATCCGTATTCGCGCGAGCACAGCGCAACTTGCGCGAGGACTTGATTGCCCGGATCGCTGCGCATGCGCGCGCCCAAGATCGCCTCCAACTCGCCGTCGGCAAAGGTTCGCGGTTGCCAATCTTCGCTCTCGTCGGTCTTCATCGCGGCGACGTAGAGCTCGTCGTCGACGACGCAGGCAAACGTATAGCCGAAGAGCGGCAACGTCGGCGCGTTCGGCTCACGTTCGTACGCCGGCACCAACAGCCGCGTATAGCCGGCCGGCAGAATGACCGCGAGCGCGTACTTGGCGCGCAGTGCGCCGGCCGTCGTCAGCGCGCGACGACCGGGCAGAATCATCTGCACCGTTCCGGGTGGCGCCGGAATCAGGTCATCGGGATGCACGTCACGGATCACGCCGCCGTCGGCGAGCGGCGTGTAGGCGGGATCGTAGTAGATGCGTCCCGCACGATCGCAGTACGCTAGGTAAGCCATGGTTTGATTATAGCTGTATGTCGAAAACGTGGACCGCCGGTCCGGTCATAAAGGCGTGTCCGTCACCGTTGCACTCGATCGTCAATTCTCCGCCCGGAACGCGTACGAGCACCGGACTCCTTACGTCGCCGCGGGCAATCGATGCGACCGCGCTCGCGACGGCGCCCGTGCCGCACGCCATCGTCAAACCGACGCCGCGCTCGTAGTGCCGCACGCGAAGCGAGGACCGCCCCTCGACCTCGATCAAGTGCACGTTGATACCGCCGGGATAGGCCGGCTCTTCTTGAATCGCTTCACCGATCGCCCACAAATCGAAGCGGTCGATCTCTTCGCGGAAGAAGACCAGATGGCGGTTGCCGGTGTCAACGATTGCGCTCTGCGGTTCGGTCTCGTTCATACTCACGACACGTGCTGCGCCCATATCGACGCGCACCAAGTAGACGTCACCGCGCTCGATCACTTCCGTGTGAACGATCCCACCCAGCGTATCGATGGCAAGCAACCCGCTCTCGCCGCGTTCGTCGAGATACCGCGCCACGCAACGCACGCCATTCCCGCACATCTCCGCTTCGCTGCCGTCGGCATTGATCACGCGCATGGAAACGTTCGCGCGGTTCGATGCGCCGACGATCAAAATCCCGTCGGCGCCGATGCCGCTATGGCGGTCGCACCAGCGCAGCGCAAACCCGCGCGCGTCGTCGACGGGTTGTTCACGCGCATCAACGATGACGAAGTCGTTGCGCGCGCCGTGGTATTTACTGACCGTTCTCACTGAGCGCCACCGGTGCGACCGGAGAGATCGTCGAGATCGCGTGCTTGTAGATGAGGTGCGTCTTGCCTTCGTACTCCAAAAGTACGGTAAATGGGTCGAAGCCCTTCACGGTGCCGCGCAGTTGGAAGCCGTTCATGAGATAGACCGTCACCGCGGTATTAGCGCGTCGACACTCTGCGAGAAAGCCGTCTTGAAGACTGCCGGGCATAACCTTTTTGCTGTTTATGGCCAATCGAGCTTTTCCCTTGCCGCCGCTTCGAGCGATGCGGGTGCGACCCAGCTGATGCCGGGCTCACCACGCAGCCACGAACGCTGCCGCCGCGCGTAGCGGCGCGTCGCGCGCACGAGCGAGGCACGCAGTTCTTCGCGCGTGCTCCATCCACGCACGTGCGCGAGTGCCTGTGGGTAGCCCACCGCGTTTGCAGCGATTGCCCGTTCTCCGATGCGTTCCGCCTCCTCGAGCAATCCGCCGTCGACCATGGCATCGGCACGCTGCTCGATACGCGCATCGATCACCTCGAGCGGTACGTCGAGTGCGAGCTTGACGAACGGGATGCTCGCCGCGCGCAAGGTTGCGAGCGACGCGCGGTCAGTATGCGTGCGCTCAGGCGCGAGTGCAATTTCGAGTGCGCGCACAACGCGATAGGCATCGTTAGGATCGAGCGCAGCGGCGCGTCGTGGATCCCGCGCGTTGAGCCAATCCCACAAGACGGAAGGCGGATGCACGCGTGCCTCCTGCGCGAGGCGCTCGCGGAGCGATTCGTCGTGTTGTGGCGCGAGCGCCACGTCGCCGGCGAGCGCGCGCAAGTAGAAACCCGTTCCTCCGACAACAATTGCACGGCGGCCACGCGCGTGGATCGCATCGATGGCAGCCATCGCGTCATGGGCAAAACGCGCGGCCGAGTAACGCTCGTAGGGATCGAGGAACGCAACGAGGTGATGGGGGATCGCGTGACGTTGCGCCGGACTCGGCGCAGCCGTTCCGATCGGCATGTCGCGATAGATCTGCCGCGAATCCGCACCGATGATCTCGGCATCGAAGCGTTGCGCAAGCGCGACCGCGCTTTCCGACTTCCCGGAAGCCGTCGCACCGCCGAGCAGCAGCACGCTGCTTGTCATTAGATGCGCTTGAACATCTTGGCGATCTCGTCGGGCGCTAGGCGCACCATTGTCGGACGGCCGTGCGGGCAGTGCATGGGATTCATACAGACCGCGAGACGCTCGACCAAACTGGTCATCTCGTCGAACTCGAGGCGTTCGCCCGCAACGGTCACCGAATGGCACGCCAGCGACGCCCAGACGCGCTCGCGCACGGTGCGCTGCTTCGGTTCGTCGGAGATATCGGCCAAAAATCCGCGCAGATCGAATGGGCGCGCGCCGTAGCCCGCCGGCGTGGCGGTAATCCGAAACGTGCGCTCACCGAAGGGCTCGATCTCCAATCCACCCTCGCGTAAGGGCTCGATCGCGCGTTCGAGCGCGACACTCTGCTGCGCATCGAGCTCTACGACCAGCGGTACGAGCAGTGGTTCACTCGGCGCATGCTCGCGCGCGCGCTCGACGATCGATTCGTAAGCGATGCGCTCGTGCGCTGCGTGCTGATCGACGAGCAGCATTCCTTCGCCGTTGCTTGCGAGGATGTAGGTGCGGTGCAATTGCGCGAGCACGCGCGTGCGGTGCCCCGGAACGTCGCTCGCATCCCCGAGCTGCGCTTCGAACAGTGACTGGACGTGCGGAAGCGACGTGTCAATGCCTGCCGGCGCAGCCGACACGCCCACCGCTCCGGCCGAATCGACGAAGCGCGCCGTCGCATGATGGTGCAACGTTGCGGCGATGGCGCGGCGAACCGCGTCGAAGACCTGCGTTCCGTAACGCAAACGCACGTCACTCTTGGTTGGGTGCACGTTCGGATCGACATGCTCGGGCGGGAGCTCGAGCATCAGCACGCCGTACGGCTGGCGTCCGATCATCGCGAATGTCGCGTAACCGGACGTCCAAGCGCCCGCGAGCAGGGTACTGCGCAACAAGCGTCCGTTGACGAAGAGCAATTGCATGCGGCGATCGCCGCGATCGTTGCCCGGTGCGCTGATGAAGCCGCGCAGGCTGCCATCAAGCATACGTGCCGCATCCGGTTCGAGCGGGATGAGCGTGGCGGCGGTCTCGCGACCGAAAACCATCGCGAGACGCTCGCGAGGATCGGTCGTCGCCGGCAGCGTCCACACATCCTTACTGTCGTGGCGCAAAACGAACGTTACTTGCGGATACGCGAGCGCCAAGGTCGAGAGCCAGCTCGAAATGCGCGTGAACTCCGCGCTTGCACTTTTGAGATACTCGCGGCGCACCGGCAGATTGACAAAGAGATCGGTAACGATGACGCGCGTGCCTTGCGCGGTTGCAACCGGTTCGACCGGACCGGCCGACTCGGCGTGTGCCACAATGCGTGAACCAATGTGATCGGCAGGGGTGCGCGCGTGTACTTCGAGATTTGCCACGGCGGCGATCGACGCGAGCCCTTCACCGCGAAAGCCAAGTGTCGCAACCGATTCCAGATCTTCGGCGCGCGTGAGCTTGCTGGTCGCGTGGCGACGCACGGCGAGCGGCAACTCAGCGGACGCGATCCCGGCACCGTCATCGCTGACTTCGATGCGCTCGGTTCCGCCGCGCTCGAGCACGACGATGACACGCGTCGCGCCCGCGTCGACCGCGTTCTCGACCAGTTCTTTGACGATCGACTGTGGCCGTTCGATAACCTCGCCCGCTGCGATCTGCCCGACCGTCACGGGATCGAGCAACGCAATCATAAAAGCGGAAGCTGCTCTTCGGACGTCGACGCCTTGGGCAGGCGGCGACGCAATGGAACGGTCGTCTCGACATCGGGTTGACCCGAAAGTGCATCGGCGATCTCTTGCGCGCGCGCGACCACGGCGACGGGGAGCCCGGCCATCCGCGCGACCTCGATGCCAAAGGAACGTGAGGAGCTGCCGGGCTGGACGCGATGCGAGAAGACCGGCGCACCGTCGCGTGCGGTGTTTTCCACCGCGGTGATGTGGTAGTTGGCGACTAAGGGCCAGTGATCGGTGAGCGCGCACAGTTCGTGAAAGTGCGTTGCAAAGAGCACCATCGGGGCCTGCGCGTCGAGGCCGAGCAAGTATTCGCAGATCGCTTGCGCGATCGAGAGCCCGTCAACCGTACCAGTACCGCGCCCCACCTCATCGACGAGCAGCAGCGAGCGGCGCGTGCTTCGGCGCAAGATGTTTGCGGCTTCGGCCATCTCCATATAAAAGGTTGATTGACCCGATGCCAGATCGTCGCCCGCGCCGATGCGAGAGAACATGCGATCGACGATACCCAGCCGCATCGCTTTGGCGGGCACGAAGGACCCGATCTGCGCCATGATTGCGAGTAGCCCGGTCTGGCGCAAATAGGTCGACTTCCCGCCCATGTTCGGGCCGGTCAGCAAGATGAAGCGGTGCGCGTGGGCATCGAGCCGCAAGCCATTGGGCACGAAGTGCGCGTGGAGCACCGCCTCCATTACCGGATGCCGGCCTTCTTCTATATAAATCGTGCTCTCGTCGACAAACGCCGGCCGGACGTACCCGCGCTCGGCCGCGCACTGCGCAAGCGCCGAGAACACGTCGATCCGCGCAATCGCTTCGGCGGCGGCGAGCAGATCGTCGGCGCGCGCGGCGATGCGTTCGACAAGTTCGCCGTAGAAACGCTCTTCGAGCCGCTGTTGCCGGGTCTGCGCGGTCGAGATCGCCAGCTCGAGTTCCTTGAGTTCGGGCGTGATATAGCGCTCGCCGGTCGTCAGCGTCTGCTTGCGCACGTAGTCCGCAGGTACGTTGGCTGCCTGCGCTTTGCTGATCTCGATCGCGTAGCCGAAGGCACTTGCATACTTGATGCGCAGCGACTTGATCCCGGTGCGCTCGCGCTCGCGCTCTTCGAGCGCGGAGAGGCTGGTGCGCGCGTCGGTGCGCAGGGCCACACACTGCGCAAGTTCCGCATCGGCTTCGGGACGAATTACGCCGCCGTCGGCAAGCTGCGCCGGCGGCTCGTCGACGAGCGTACGCGCGAGGTCATCGTAGACGTCGGTGAAGTCGCCGATGCTCGCGACGACCGCTGTAAGCGCCGGCGGCGCGATCTGGGGAAGCGGACGCAACACGTCGAGCGTGCGCCGGAGCGACGCGAGATCGCGCGGCAGCGCGCGGCGGAAACGCACCTTCTGGGCGATGCGCTCGAGATCGAAGCAGCCGGCGAGCAGTTCGCGCATGGCGCCGCGGCGCGCGTGTTCGTCGAGCAGGGTCTGGACGGCATCCTGGCGCTCAACGATTGCGTCGCGGTCGACGAGCGGCGCAAGAATCCACCGTCCGAGCATCCGCGAGCCCATCGATGTCGCGCACTCGTCCAGCGTGGCGAGCAGCGTCGCGCGCGGATTTTGTCCCTGCGCGCGGAGCAACTCCAAGTGCTTGCGCGTCGCGGGGTCGAGCGCGAGAAAGTTGCGATGGCGGTAGAATTCGACCGCGCGCAGACTTTCGACGCTTCCGGCGATCGCCGTGCGCTTCACGAACGCGGCCAGCACGTCGAGCGCGCGGTGCATCGCCGTCAACTCATCGGAGGAAAAGCCGTCGACGAACTCGCGTGCACGCGCATCGACGAGGCCAATCGCCGGCGCCGCGACGCGCGCGCCGGTTG
>JBAUEZ010000196.1:0-3725 GCA_049678885.1 Candidatus Aquilonibacter sp.
TCTCGTTCGCAGATTTCACTACGCCGACATGAAGATAGCTGCATCGACCCTCGCCACCGCACTTAGCGCACTCTTGCCGCTCGCCGCCGTCGCGTCAAACCACGGCGGTGGCGGTGGCAGCCACAGCAGCGGTGGCGGTGGCGCTTCGCACGCTGCGCCACCTGCGCGCTCAGCGCCCGCTTCGCGCACATTACCGCCGGAGCACCAACCGGTGCGCCCACCCGGAACGATGCCGGTGCAGCCGCTGCCCATTTATCGTGCGCGCACACCTGTGACAAATAAGCACCCGGTTCCAAACCCGAACAACTATCAATTGTGGGGCTGGAACGGCGGCAGCGCGTGGATCGGCTACGACGGTTACTGGGGCAACGGCTTTTGGGGTCCGCTTGCGTACGGTCTTAGCGCAGCGTCGTACCTTGTCACCGCAGGATCGCCCGGTGCGAAGTTGTTGCAAGCATACGAACTCACGCAGACACCGTGCGGTCCGCCGAATCTCGTTGAAATCTACGGCCCTGATGGCAGCGAGATCTGCGCGTTTCCGAACGCGCTCGTCGCGCCAGGCCAGTACGACATCGATCCGGATACGCTAACGTTATATTCTTCGCCGCCTCATGGATAGGATGAGCCGTATCCTACCAGCCGCCTCCACCGCCGGAGTCGCCGCCGCCAAATCCGCCGCCGCCGAAATCTCCGCCGCCGCCGAATCCGCCTCCGCCCCAATCACCGCCGCTGCCTGCGCCCGGATCGGCCTGACCTGCATCGTTAGCCCAACCGCCGGCATCACCGCCGCCCCACGAACCGCCTTGATCGGTCGGCGCAACATTGCCACCCGATGGGTCGACGATTGAGCCACGATTGCCGAACATCTCGTTGCCGAGCCACGCACCGCCGAGACCGCCGAGCAATCCGCTCCAAAAACCGCCACCGCCGCCGCCGTAATATCCCGGACCGTAACCGTATCCGCCGTAACCCGGTCCGCCGGCACCGGGTGCGCCGGGTCCTGGCGGCGCGCCGGGCCCGCCGTAGTAACGCGGACGCATCGCGCGGAAGAGCGAGCGCAAGATTAGCCAGCCGATGACGATGAGAATAATCCAAGTCCACACGTGTGAGATTCCACCTGAATAGTGTCGAGCAATACCATGCGTCGTTGACGCAACCGGATAATTATTTGCCGAGCCGTTTGTCGGCGCGGTGTTTAAATGTGCGCGAAAAACATTGAGAACGCCGGTGACCGCCGCGGTGATTCCGCCGTCATAATCCTCAGCTTTGAACAGCGATTCCATCGACTGGCGGATCGACGCAAGCGTCGACGCGGGGAAGAACTGCGCGGTCGCAGTGTCGGGCAAGAAGAAGTCTTGGCGATCGTCCTTTGCGATGAAGATCAGCATGCCGTTGATGTTCTGCTGTTGGAAGACAGCCTCGGCCGCATCGTTCAACGCTTTGCCGTTGAGGGAGGGCACGGTCACCACGACGATCTGCTTACCGGTTTGCGCAGTGAAGTCGCTGATCTGCTGGTCGAGCTGCGAAACGGTCGACGCAGAGAACATGCCGGCGCCATCTTGAATCGGCGCA
Organism: Candidatus Aquilonibacter sp.; assembly: GCA_049678885.1. Taxonomy (GTDB): domain Bacteria; phylum Vulcanimicrobiota; class Vulcanimicrobiia; order Vulcanimicrobiales; family Vulcanimicrobiaceae; genus Aquilonibacter. The sequence goes on from JBAUEZ010000196.1 coordinate 1,573, forward strand.
TTCGCGGCGGTCGCAACGGTGGTGCACAGCAGCGCCATGCCCAGCGTCCGGAAGAAAATCGAAATATTCACGGCGGTCCTCCGTAGGCTAGTATCCGGCACACCGTCGCGGGGTTTCACCGGTGCACGGAGATGGCGACCACCCCGCCCGCCACGCTGAAGGCAAAGAGGAGGATGAAGGCCCAGATGAAGAGCCGCTTCCAGAGCTCCCGGCGGGAACGCCGGGCCTTGGTCTCGTGGACGACCCGAATCTTGTTGCTCACGAGCCGTGCGCCTGGCGTTTCTCGACCTCGCTCCAGAGGCGCTCGAGGTTATAGAACTGGCGCTGCTCGGGAGTAAAGACGTTGACAATCGCGTTCCCCAAGTCGAGCAGGATCCAGCCGCCGTCGGCGTGGCCCTCGACCCGCTTCACCGGGTGGCCTTCGGCTTCGGCGCGCTCGGCAATCGCGTCGGCGATCGCGCGCGTCTGAATCTTCGAGCGGCCGGTAACGATGACGAACGTGTCGGCGAGGATCGTGCGCCCGCTTACGTCGATGGTGATAAAATCTTCGCCCTTTTTCTCGAGCGCGGCGTCGCGAACGACGTCGATTAGTTCAACGATGGTTCGACTCCCTGTGGGACTGCTGTAGAAAAAACGCGCTGCATCGCGAGCGTCTGTGGCGCGGGTTCGCGATCTTGTGCAGCGAGATAGACAAGTGCGTCAGCGATTGCTGCCGACATCGCCGCGCGCAGATCGCGCTTTGCGAGATTCCAAATCACCTCACGGTTGGCAAAGTCGCGCCCGGGTTCCAGCGCATCGGCGAGATAGACGACGCAATCGAGCGGCGACATCTCGGCGGCGCCGAGCGTGTGTTTTGCGATTGCCGAGAGCACGTCGAGATCGTAAACGTCGAAGAGCTCGCGCGCAAGCGCCGCACCGAGCGGCGCGTGCAATACGATCGGGTTGCGTCGCTCGAACTCGTCGATCGGCATCCCACGGCGCTGGGACGCTTCGATTAATTCTGACGTTGAATATAGACGCGCGAGGTCGTGGAGCATCGCCGCAAGGCGCGCCTTCTGCGGATCGACGCCGTGGAGCTGCGCGAGGATGTCGGCGCTGCGCGCAACGCGCACGCAATGCCTATAGCGGTGATCTTGATCGAGATGCGTGCGCACGGCCCGCGCGAGTTCGGTGTAGGTCACCGATTAAAACTGCAGTTCTTGCAAGAGGGATTGTGGTGCGAGCGTGACTTCGCGCAGGATGCCGTCCGCGCTGCCACTCGCCGCAAAATCTGCGCGCATGACGACATTGCGGTCGTAGTGATACTCAAAGCATTGCGATCCAAAGCTGCTCTTGCAATCCGTCGCCGGCGCTTCAAGTGCGAGACTCGCATGGTTGCCGGCATTGAACATCAACCCCGAAAAGCGCGAGTCTTCCTCGGCAATTCCGGTCGGTTGATCGGCCGCAGCGGCGGATTCATCAACCAGCGTAATGCTGCCGTCCTTGGCCGTAAGGACGGTGATCACCAGCCCCGAGGTCTGCTTCCATTGGTACGCGGGGAGCTGCCGGAACACCGCAGCCTGGGGTTTGCCCAAAATGGATTGCGCTGCCGAAAAGTTTTCTCCGATGAAGAGCCCGTCGAGTGCTGCTATCAACCGCGTTATGCCAGACGCGCCCGCAGCGCGTCGAGGCGCGCGCGGAAGAGTTCGCTCTTGAGGTTGCCGGCCCACATGACGAGCGCGTTCTCGTTGTTGTCGCTGTAATAGCCCTTGCGCGTCGTCACCGTGGTGAAGCCGTATTTGCGATAGAGCTGCTGCGCGCCGACGTTGCTTTCGCGCACTTCGAGCGTCATCCAGGACGCGCCGCGCTCTATGGCCTGATCGAGGAGGTAGAGCAACAGCATTTCGCCGTAGCGGCGGCCGCGAAACGCGGGGTCGACGGCGATCGTGGTGATGTGCGAGTCTTCGAAGATCACCCAAATGCCGCCATATCCGACGATCTTGTTTCCGACGCGCCCGACATAATAGTGCGCCAATTTGTTGGTATGCAATTCATTGTAGAATGCATCGGCCGGCCAGGTAGTGACGAACGATGCGCGTTCGATGACGAGCACGTCGCCGATATCGCCGTGTGCCATCGGCACGATGACGAGCGGTTCGGGGCGGCCGTGTGGC
>JBAUEZ010000197.1:0-2104 GCA_049678885.1 Candidatus Aquilonibacter sp.
CGTTGATCGTGCCCGCTGCCGACGCGGAAAAAGCCACGGCGGTACCGGGCGCACAGGTGATCGGCCGGGTCGAAGCGCGCGCCACGGATGAACCGCAGGTCATCATTCGTTGATCAATCTCCTCGTCGACCTTGACGAGCGCTACGCGAGCGATGCCGCAGCGCGCGAACGCATCACGCGCGCGGGTTACGATATTGCGGTTGGGGCCGGCGTGCATGACGCAACGCTCGCGTGGATCGACGAAACGTTCGGTGGCGCATGGAGCAGCGAGGTTGCTGTTGCGGGCAGCGCGCTCGCGACGCGCGATAGAACACCGGCGGGTTTCGCTGCGTTCGATCCGGTCGGCTTACGTTATGCATGGTTGCGCGGGATCGCACGCGAACCCGGTGTCGGCATCTTCGGCCCATTTGGTGTTGCACCTCAGTATCGTGGCGACGCGTTGGGTCCCGCGCTGCTCGAGATTGCGCTGTGTGGGTTGCGGGCCCGGGGATACCAACGCGCGCTGATCGCCGCAACTTCGGATTCATTGCTTCCATACTATCAGCGCTATGCGAATGCACGCGTGGTCGAGCGCTACGATCCGCGCAGCTTTACACCGGCCCCGGTACGCACGGTCGTTCTCGCTTCGGGCAGCGGTACGAACTTTCAGGCGGTGATCGATCGCGTTGCCGAGGGTCTGCCGCTCGAGCTTGTAGCGCTTGTCTCCAATCGATCGGACGCATTCGCGATCGCGCGCGCGCGCCGCGCCGGCATTCCGGCGATCGTGTTGCCGTGGGAACGCGCGGCGCAATCTCGCGCCGATTACGATCGCGCATTGTTGGACGCAGTAATGCAGTTTCAGTCGCAGCTGGTGCTCCTGCTTGGATGGATGCACTTGCTCGAGCCGGCGTTTGTCGATGCGTTTCCTGAAATGCTCAACGTGCATCCCGCGTTCTTACCGATCGAGCCCGCGCACGACAACGTCGGCATGCCCGATGGTGCGACGATACCAGCATTTCGCGGCGCGCGCGCGCTACGCGATGCGCTTGCCGCAAACAGCCCGTGGGTTGGTGCAAGCGTGCACGAGGTTACTGCCGACACCGATCGCGGGCGTGTGCTTGCTCGCAAACCATTACGCGTGATTGCCGGTGAAAAAGAGGACGCAGTGCTTACGCGTTTGCACCCAATCGAGCATCAGCTCGTTGCGGTTGCAATCAGGCGCTGGCTCTTCGAGCGCGAATAATCGGCGGTCGAGCTGGGTAGAAACGCCGCATGAAACGAGAAATTATTGCGATCATGCTAACGGCGGCGCTTGGGGCGGCCCTGAGCGTACCGGCGTTGTCGCAAAGTCAGCAAACGCAACAACAACAGACGACCACAACAACGACGACGACAGTCGACACGGATCCGAACGCGGACATGGGCGATAATGCGGCGATGGGCCCGAACAACCAGTACGGCGATCCCATCTGCGGCGTGTGGGTCAACGGCGTGTGGCAGTCAAATGGACACTGCCCCGGCTACGCGGTCGGTCCGCGTCGTGCGCGCGTCGCCGGCACGATTACCATCGTGCGTGGACACCTCGTCACCGTGCAACTCTCCGACCGAACGGTCGTGATCAACGACCAACCGGCGCTTAATCGCCAAACCAGCGGACGCGTTGCGGTGGGCCGTCAGATCATTGCGTACGGCTACTGGCGCGACGGAAACTTCTACGCTACGGCGATGGAATAGCCCGCGACCCTCTATTGCGGCGCTACGAGACCCGGCGATGCTGCTTCGCCGGGTCTTCTTATTGTATAGTAGACTATGGCGACTGCGGACACTCCCAAAAGTGCATCCAGACTCGGCGCGATGTTGTGCGTGCTCGCCGCGATCGTGGTTTCAAATTCCATGCCCGACCGCTATGTCTTTGGGGGCGGTCATATCGCGCCCATCGCAACGGTCGTACTCCTGGTGGTCTTCGGGTTGTCACTCCTCAGCCGTTGGCTGCGGCTGCCGTCGTGGCTTTCGAATACGACGGTACTCGTCGTCGTCGTTATCTTGTTGAGCGTGAATATCTTGAGCCTGGTGAAGCTGATTCAGCTCATTCTTTTCCACGTGAAGGACATCGACGGGCATCGGC
>JBAUEZ010000198.1:0-1626 GCA_049678885.1 Candidatus Aquilonibacter sp.
GCGATAAAGTGCTGTAGCAAGTAGATCGTCGCGATCAACAGCGCGTAGTAGACTGCATCCCCGGCCGCTTCCATCGGATAGCGAACGAACAAATCGCCGTAGCTGTACGGGCCGTTTCCGATCAGCGGGGAGATAACCGTGCGCGCGATGCCGTTGATGGTCGTGTGCGCGATCGTGTACACGAGGTATCCGCCGACGTTCCCGGCCAGTGCCGGCACGATGAGGCCTCGCTTAAACGGAAAGCGCTGGGCGATCCAGGCCAGGAACGGCACCAGGAGCATCGCGCCGTACGCCCCGGTCATCTCCTCGAGCGCGCGCTGGCGCAGTGTACCGTAGTGGTGCCACGTCACGTCGTCCAGGTATTGGTGCAGCGTGAAGAAGATGCCGATCGCGGTAAAGATGATGAAGAGCCAAATCCATGCGGCGGGACGCTTGAAGGTCATGCTCACCTCATACCGCGAGCCGGGTGATCGGGTCAACGGGCCGGTGACGAGCGGGACGATTTTGCGGGCGAGTGGTCCGGATTGTCGAATTGGGGCCGTCCCACGCGTCATGGTGCCGAGGAGGAAACCACCATGCGATACATTTTTCATCTTTTTGCCGACGAAGCGGCATTTGCGGCGCGCCCGCCCGAAGAGCTCCAGGCGAGTTTCGAGGCCTACATGGCCTACACGCAAGCGCTCAAGGATGCGGGGGTTTACATCGGCGGCGAGCGGCTTCGTCCGGTCGGCGAGGCGACGCAAGTGCGCGTCGACGCCGGCGGCAAAACCGCCGTCCTCGACGGTCCCTACGCCGAATCGAAGGAACAGCTCGCCGGCTACTACATGATCGACACGCCGAATCTCGACGAGGCGATCAAATGGGCGGCACGCTGTCCCGGCGCGACCCATGGCACCGTCGAGGTGCGAGCGGTTTGGGAACAACCGGTTCGAGCGTAGAGCGCGTCGCTCGCGAGAGTTACGGCAAGCTCGTTGCCTATCTCGCGTCGCGCTGCAGTCTTGACGCCGCGGAGGATGCGTTAGCCGACGCGTTCGCCGCGGCGCTCGAACGTTGGCCGAGCGACGGCGTCCCCGCGAAGCCGGAAGCGTGGCTGTTGGTGGTCGCGCGCAACCGCGCGCTCGATGGCATACGACGACGCGTCCGCGAAACCAGCGCGTTCGAGCGCGTTGCGCATCTGACGCGCATCGCGCAAGCGGCGTACGAGTCACCTCTCGAGCCCGAAGACGAGCGCATCGGTATGCTCTTTGCCTCTGCTCACCCAGCGATCGATGATGCGATTCGCGCGCCCTTGATGTTGCAAGTCGTCCTTGGACTGGATGCTGCGCGCATTGCGTCGGCATTCTTGGTCGCGCCGTCGACGATGGGCCAGCGGCTCGTGCGCGCAAAGCGTAAGATCGTCAATGCTGGTATCCCGCTGACCGTGCCGCCGCCCGAGGAATTCCCGGAGCGGCTCGAGGCGGTGCTCGCCGCAGTCTACGTGACGTTTGGGCAAGGCTGGGACGATCCAAGCGAAACCGATCCCGATACGCGCGGCCTCGCGCGTGAAGCGATCTGGCTTGGCCGGCTGGTGCACGACGCGTCTGCAGGCCGGCCCGAAGCCGCGGGTCTGCTCGCGCTGATGTTGCA
>JBAUEZ010000199.1:0-5150 GCA_049678885.1 Candidatus Aquilonibacter sp.
CTTTCGTTTGTACGTGGGCTCGCGTCACCCTTGCTTGGGCGGGCAGGAAAAGCAGTAAATTCTCGCGGAGGGCTCTTCATGCCGCGACTCATCGGCCGCGAATCGGAGTTAACCGAGTTGCGCGCAGCGTACGCCACGCTCATACGTTCACAGCGTGCTCATACGCTCGTTATCACGGGCGCGACAGGCAGTGGAAAGACCACGCTGACCTACGCACTCGACGAGATCGTGGCGCCTGGCGCGGTCGTCATGCGCGCGACGGCGCAGCCGTTCGACCGCGTCTTGCCATTTGCGCTTCTCGAGCGGCTTGGAAGCGATCTGCACGAGCGACTGGATCGCGCGACACGCGAACGCCCCGCCGTTGTTATCGTGCGCGACGTTCAGTTCGCCGACGATGAGAGCCTGGCAAGTCTCGCTGCATACCGGCAGGCGCGGGCGAATCGTCCGCTGCTTTTGGTGCTCACACGCTCCGACGACGACGACCGGCCCCTGTCGATCGGCATCGATACGGAGATCTCGCTCGCCGAACTCGACGCGTCGAGCGCCGGCGAGCTTGCGCGCGAACATTATCCGCAAGCATCGCAAAGCGTACTCGATGCGATCGTCGCGAATGCGCGTGGCATTCCGTATGAACTCGTGACGATAGCCGCGGCGGCGGCACGACGCGGCGCGGCGACTCCCGAGGTGGTGGACTTCTCTGCTCGCGCCGCGATCGCGAAAGAACTCGCTGCAATGCCGGCGCAGCAACGCTCGGCACTGCAGTTGCTCTCGCTTCTCCCCGAGCCCGTAGAGCCGGCACTCATCGAAGTTGAAGCGCCTGTGGCAGCGCTGCAGATGGATCACGTACTGACCGCAGCCGCGATCAGCGAGACGATTGCGATGAAGGTCCCGTTGCGCAGGCGGATCATCGGCGCGCTGGAACGCCGCGGCGTGCGCACGCTGCGCGAACGATTGGTCTTCGCCGAACAGGCGGCATCGAGTGGAGACCGCGCGCTGGCCCAACGCGTACTGCTGGACCTGGCATTCGTGGCGGCCGCCGAATGCAACGCTCGTGCGGTGACGTGGGCAGCGGAGCGCCACCTCGAAATCGGCGAGCCGCCCGACGATCGACTGATCGATTTTTACAACAATTTCTTCGCGGCGTTGATGGAGACGCGCGCATACGCGCGGGCTGAATCAGTTGCAGCGCACGCGCTCAGTGAAGCGCAGCATCGCGGCTTGCGCGGGTTGGGATCGCTTGCGGCGCACTTGGTACAAGCGCAGTGGACCGGTGAGCGCTCGGAGGCCGCAAAGGCGAGTTACGAACGGTACGCGCGCGCATTTGAGGATCCGAAGGATCTTGAACTGCTGCGCGAAGCAGCGCCGTGGCTCAATGCGGTTTAGCCGCGTGCTGCCTCGGTGCGGTTGACGAAGACGGCGATACGCCGGCCGTCGTAGCCGTGCAGCGGCGCGACGGTCACGTGCAGATGCGAGACAACCGCGGACATATTGGCGGGCGCGCGTGACGTGCGCCACGTGGCGGTAAGCGCGCGAACGACGCGGTCGATCGGACCGGGCAACTCATCGATGCGCGAATCCGCAGCGTAGAGCGGGGCCAACGGATCGTCGCCGCCCGACGGGCCGGCCATCACGACGCGATACGAATCGTCAAGGATAAAGCAGTAGGGGATGGCATGTGCCCCGGGCACTGGAGCGAGGGTCTCTTTGACGGCAAGCGGTCGTGCGTACATGGTCAGCGGTTCCTCCACGCTCACAGCCTAGCAATTCCGTCGCCCGGGACGCTTCCGGGGAAATACCTGGTTTTCGTTCGAAGCCACGGGGCGTGGGCAGCCTGTACGGACGCGATGCGGAACTCGCACGGGGCCGCGCCGTCCTCGACTCCGCCGCACGAGGGCACATCGTGCGGACCATTCGTATTGTGGGATCCAGCGGCGTCGGGAAGACGGCGCTCGCTGAAGCGCTCGCGCAAGACGCCGCTGAGCACGGCTGGCTCGTGGTCTGGGCGCCGAGCTTCCGCATCCACGCCGCCCTTCCGCTCTTCGCCGCCCGACGCGTCGTCCAGGCGCTCCTCGAGTCGCTCGGAGAGGGCGCCATCCGGTACTCGTCCGGATTGACCCTCGATCGTGACCGCCCCGAAGATTTCGAAGAGGCGTTCTTGCGCATCATCGAGGGTGTGACCCTCGACCATAAGCTGCTGCTCGTGCTCGACGACGCGCAGTGGGCCGACCCTGAGAGCCGCGCCTTGATCGAGCGAACGGCCACGGCGCTGGCCGACCGCGCAATCGTCTTGCTCTCAACCGAGCGCAGCGAGGAAGAAGCGCCGCCCGCGTTGGCACTCGTCGATCAAGCGATCGCGCTCGACGATCTCTCCCTGGAAGCCGCGATCGAAGTGGTGCGCGCGATCTATCCCGGCGTCAACGACGACGTTGCGACCGGAATCGCTTCGGAAACCCGCGGCCGGCCGGCTGACGTCGTTGCGGTGGCTGCGTCGGCGCGCGATAACCGCGCGACCACCTTGCGCGACGTGAGCGCGAACACGCGCCGCGTGGTGGCGCGCGATCTCTCCCTCCTCGATCCAAAGGTTCGTGAGTTCTTGCAGATGTGCGCCGTCATCGAGGAGCCCATCGACATAGCACTCTTGCAGCAGCTCTGGCCCTCCGACAACGTCTTTCGGTTGATGTCCGCCGTTTCCGGACGTTATCTCGTGTCGAGTGAAAACGGGCTACACTTCGTGCACGCGTCCGTGATGGAAAGTATTCTCGAAACGATCCCGATTCAGATACCGCTGCGCCATCGCATTATCGAGGCGCTCAAGAAGCTGCCGGCGCCGCGACTCGAGGACTACGAGCGTCTCGCCAATCAGTACGCTCTCGTCGGCGACCACGCGGGCGAACGCGCTGCACTGATCAAGCTCTCCGACGAGGCGGCGGCTAAATCGATGCTTTCGCTTTCGGCGAACACCCTCGAGCGCGCGCTCGCCATCGCCTCGCCACTTACTGAAGAGATCGTGCCGACCTACGTACGTCTTTCGCAGCTGTACAATGGTACCGGACGCGAAGCCGACGCGATCCGCATCTGCCGGCGCGGCCTGGCTGAAGCTGATGCCGCGGGCATTACCGCGGGCATCGGATCGATCGCGGCGTCGATTGCGCTCGCCCAGTGCCACTCAGGATTCATGCAAGAAGCACGAGCAACGATCGCGCGCTATCAGGGCGCGGTTACCGACGCCGAACGCGCCGGGCTCTTCTCCATCGGCGAGCTGATCGCAATGCATCGCGTCGACGTTGAAAGCGCTGACCAATTTCGCACCGAATACGAACGGTACGCACCGAGCGCGGGACCGGTGGTAACGATCCGCCATCATTGCACCAACGCATTGCTCGCGATGCGCCTCGGCGACGAGCAAGGCGCGCTCGCGCGGATCAAGCGTGCCGACGAAGCGACCGACGCCGCACCGGCGATCTTCGGCGTCATGCCGCTGGTCGCCAAAGGCCACTTCGCACTACGCTTTCGCGGTGTCGCACCAGCCGAGCAGTTCATCTCCGAATTGCGCCACGAAAGCCGCCCTCCGATCACCTATTCGCTGCAGGGACATGCGCTGATCGCCCGCGGAGAGTTTGCAGACGTTGAAGAGCTGCTTGCCGACAAACTCTCGACGTCGAGCGACTCGTCGGTACGACGTCAATTCACAGGAACGCGAACCACGGCGGCAGCCTTCGCGCAAATCGGCGCCGCGGAACCGGTATGGCAACACGCGCAGGCCGATATCGCAGCCTTTGCTTCGGGCGAACGCACGCATTCGCTGCTGCCGATCGCGATGGCCGCACTGATACCGCTGGCCACGCAGTCGTCGGTGCGCGCGAAACGGCTGCTCGACGAGACGCTCGAGCTCGCGGGACAGCCGCTCGATCTCATGGTGTTTCTCTATCCCGAACTGCTCGCGCTTGCCGCGCAAACGCTCGACGCAAAGGACGCACTCGAGCGCATCGTTGCGGGCGGGATTTGGACCGACAAGCAGCCGTTGAACATCGCACACGAGCTGCTCGCGCGCGGGATCGCCGCGGCTGCGCTAGGAAAAGCCGAACATCAGGAGGTGCTCGCGGACGCGCGCGACCGTTTTACCGCACTCGGCGCAACCTATTTTGCAGGGCTTGCCGCAAAAACGATCGGCAAGGGACGTCCGGCGGGCGAGAGCGCCGGCCGGCCGAGCAATACGACACGGCGTGAGTTTGAAATCGCGGCGCTGGTCGCCGATGGGCTGACGAATCGCGAAATCGCCGAGCGGCTCGTGTTGAGCGAACGCACCGTCGAGGGTCATATCGCTAATCTGTTCGCGAAGGTCAGCGTCAATTCGCGAACGCAGTTGGCGACGTGGTTTATGCGCGCTAGTTCTGTTGCATCATAGCGATGCTACCGACGTGGTGGGGCACGTCAGCGTGCGCTTGATGGAACTTCCCCGCTTCCTCTTTCAAAGAAGCATCGATGTACGAAGCCATTGCGTGAATGTCGGCAGCGCTCGGTGTCTCTGCGAGTCCGACCGTCTTCTGAATGAGCTTCCCTAGCGCCGTGTAGTCGTCTTTCTTAATGGCGTTCCACTCCTTGAAGACGTCGGGCGAGGTGTGCAGCACGTGAAGAAAACCCGCCGCGGTGGCACGCTGTTGTACGTTCGTCATAGCGATAGTGCTCCCTTAAAGAAGGCGGACGACCGGCTCTACGACTTCGTTCCCGGAGCGCGTAGCGAGTCCTTGCTTTTCACGATCAGGCGCGCGCGGTAACAAGGCGCAGCGCAAGGACCGACTCAGCCGCACCGTCTGCAATCGCTTGCGCTCGCGCATACACGGCATCACGCAAGTCGGCACGTACGTTCGCGTCGAGGAGGCCGAAGGGATAGGATGCTTCGACAAAACTCCACAGCTGCCGAGCCGAGAGCCTACCGCTCACTTCGAACGGCTCGATTGCGATGTTGGTGAAGCGGGCGCGCTCGAGGAGCGCGCGCAATGCGTCCTCGCGCTCCATCGGCTCACGTTCCGGCACGCTCGGGGCAAAACCGGGAAACCGTTCGCGCACCGTTGCAACCGCTATCGCGAGTAAGTTGAACATGCTCTTGCCGGCGAGCGGATTCTCGGCCACGAACGCGAGCAACCCCGCAG
>JBAUEZ010000200.1:0-7549 GCA_049678885.1 Candidatus Aquilonibacter sp.
TGGGCGCGCGGTTGAAGCCGGAACGATCGCGATCCGCTACCACCATCTGCTCGACGCGTTGCGTGGGAGCGAACGCGCCGACGACGTCCCGTTCGGCGGCGGTGCCGGTATGGTGCTGCGCATCGAGCCGGTCGCGCGCATTCTCGATGGGCTCATCGCCGAGGCGCCGGCCGGCGAACGGCGGACGATCGCGGTCCCGACGCCGGGCGGCCGTGCCTTCACGCACGCACAAGCGGAGGGGCTCGCCCAGCTCGATCGCCTCATTCTCATCTGTGGGCACTATGAAGGCATTGACGAGCGCCTGGCGGCGCTCTATCCGATCGAAGAGTTCACGGTCGGTGACTTCGTCCTAACCGGCGGCGAACTGGCTGCGCTCGCGATCCTCGACGCGACCGGCCGCCTCGTGCCGGGGGTGATCGATCCGCAGTCCGCCGCCCACGAATCCTTTGCCAATGGGCTGCTCGACTACCCGAGCTACACGCGGCCGGCGGTCTTCCGGGGAGTCGAGGTTCCCCCGGTGCTCCTCTCGGGCGATCACGCAAAGATCGCTGCCTGGCGGCGGGAGCAGTCGCGAGCCCGTACTGCGGCCCGCCGGAAGGACTTGCTGGCCGAGAGGGGCCCCACGTCAGTGGGGGGCGCGGAGCCGGAGGCGTAGCGCCTTTCAAACGAAACGGGGGTCCCCAAGCCGCTTGCGGATTGGGGCGAAGCCGTGATACTATCCCGAGGTTGTCGCGGGCCCAACCCGCGCTGTCTTTGCATCTGTCGTGATTAGAGATTTGTGCCATGAACGTCATCGACGTACTGAATAGCGAACAACTCAAGGGCTCGGTCCCCGAATTTCGTTCGGGCGACACGGTCAAGGTGTATTCCAAGGTTGTCGAAGGCGGCAAAGAGCGCGTGCAGATGTTCGAAGGCGTCGTCACCGTCTGCAAGGGCGGCGGCGCGCGGGCATCGGTCACGGTGCGTCGCGTCGCGCACGGCGTCGGCGTCGAGAAAACGTTCCTCGTGCATAGCCCGCGCGTCGAGAAGATCGAAGTGAGCAAGCGCGGCGTCGTGCGCCGCAGCCGGCTCTACTACCTCACCGAGAAGATCGGTAAGGCCGCACGCATCAAAGAGAAGAAAGCGGCGAAGTAAACAGCCGCACGTCCTTCGCGCTTGCGCGGACCTGCCTCGAGTGGCTCATCGTCATTGGGCTGGTTGCGCTGCTGCTCTTCGTCTTTGTCATCCGCACGTTCTACATTTCCTCGATCTCGATGATCCCCACGCTGCAGATCGGCGACATCTTTCTCTCCGATCAGTTGGCATATCGTTTGCACGCTCCAAAGGAGGGCGAGATCGCGGTCTTCTCACCGCCCGTGCGTAGCGCGAGCAACGAGTTCATCAAGCGGGTCATCGGCGTGCCGGGTGACACGATTCGGATTTCCGACGGTATCGTCTATCGGGATGGCATTCCGCTCGACGAACCCTACGAAAACCAGACGCCAAGCTATGAGCTCGAGATCCGCAACTACGTGATCTACGTCAACGGCAAGCCCCTCAATCGCGCGCAGGCGGGCGTCCCTCCACGAGGAATGTGGCAGGCACCCGACCGTATACCGCGCGGTTACTACTTTATGCTCGGCGATAACCGGAACTACTCCGACGACTCGCACGTGTGGGGATTCGCGCGGAGGTCCGCCTTCCGCGGGCAAGCGTTCATGATCCTCTGGCCACATTTGAAAGTACTATGACACCTTACGATCTTCTCGGCTTGGTCGCGATCATTTTGGTCTCGCGCATTGCACTTTCGATTCGTCCAGTGACGGTTGCATCGAAAGGTCGCAGCGTTGCGATCGCGCGTGAGTACCTCGACCCGTTCATCTATGCGGGGATCGCGGCGTGGCTGCTGATTACGTTTGTCGCGCGTACGTACTACATTCCCTCGGCCTCGATGGTTCCAACGCTGGAGGTTCACGATGTGTTGCTCGTTGACAAGTTCGAGTACCGCTTCCACGCTCCGCACGAAGGGGACGTCGTGGTATTTCCGCCGCCGATTCCGACACCCGATGACTTCATCAAGCGCGTGATCGGCCTTCCCGGCGAGCGGCTGCACATCAGCAAAGGCACCATCTACATCAACGATGTCGCGCTCGATGAGCCCTACATCGCGCAGAAGCCGAGCTACGACCTGAAAATCGCGAACTATGGAATCTCGGTCAACGACGGATTCGGCTGGCATGCGCTCGACCCGTCGCAAGCCAACATTCCGCCGAAGTCGCAATGGACTGCGTCCGATACGATTCCGCCGAACTGCTATTTGATGCTGGGCGACAACCGCAACGATTCCGAGGATTCGCACATCTGGGGCTTCGCGCAGGATGCCGGAACGTTTGCAAGCGGTCCACGGACGGGTGAACGTGCCGGCTTCACCGGCCGCGCGTTCCTGATCTTCTGGCCGCTCGACCAGATGAAAATCCTTAAATAATCGCGAAGAGCACCTTCCGTGGTGCGGTTCGTGCAATTGCGCTCGCTCGCGAGCCTCGTGCTGCAACTTGCGATCCTCGGCGTGCTGATCGCAGCATTTTTCATCCGCTTTTGGCAAGTCTCGGGACCGTCGATGTCTCCGCATGTGAGCTCGGGCGAGTTCGTCGTGATCAACACGCTCGCGTATCGTTTCCGCACACCCGCGCGCGGCGATATCGTCACCTTCCGGCACGACGGCGTCACGCCGGAACTCTACATCAAGCGCGTGATCGGACTTCCCGGCGACCGGATACGGATAGATCGGGGCGTCGTCTATGTCAACGGCGCGCGCCTAAACGAGCCCTACGTCGAGCATAGCGACGATCGCAGCATTCCAGAGATTACCGTGCCGGCGGAAAATGTCTACGTGCTCGGCGACAATCGCGCGGTAAGCGAGGATTCGCGCGCGTTTGGTCCCGTGCCCTATAGCACCTTGACGGGAAAGGCAGTCGCCGGTATTTGGCCGCTTCCATCGGTAGGCGCGCTATGAAAGAGCGCCTCGACAATGTGGTGCAGTGGTACCCCGGACACATGGTGCGAGCGATGCGCCGCATCGCCGACTACCTCAAGCTGATCGACATCGTCGTCGAAGCGATCGATGCGCGCGCGGTACGCAGCGACGCAAATCCGATGCTCGACAAACTGATCGGCGACCGTCCTCGTATCGTCGCGCTCAGCCGCGAGGATCTCGCCGACCCGGCGACTACCAACGCCTGGATCGAAGACTTCGCGGTTCGCGGGCGCGAGGCGATCGCCGTCGAAGCACGCGCGCAGCAGAGTGTCTCGCGCATTCTTGCAGCCGTGACCGCAAAGGCCAAGGAGCGTGGCGGCATCTCGCGCCTGATCGTTGTCGGCGTTCCGAACTCGGGTAAGTCCTCGATTATCAACGGCCTGTTGCGCCGTAGTGCAGCCAAGACCGAAGATCGCGCGGGCGTCACCCGCACGTTGCAGTGGTTCCGCCTCGCCCCGAACATCGAGTTGATGGACACGCCGGGCATCCTGGTGCCGAAGATCGCTACCGCGCAGGCGCAGTGGAAGCTTGCATTGATCGGCGCGGTACCGCGCGAGCGCTACGATCCCTACGAAGTGAGCATCGAGTTTCACCGCTGGCTGATGGAGAAGAGTGCTGGGCGCACCAAGGTGCCCGACCTTGCGAGCTTTGCAGCGGAACGCGGATTCAAGCGCCGCGGCGGCGAGATGGACGAGCACAAGGCCGCGCAGTCCTACATCAAAGCCTTTAACGACGGAGTTTTTGGCCGCATCAGTCTCGAAGCTCCCGAGTGATGTGTCACTGCCGATGACTAACAAGCAGCGAAAGCATAAGAACGCGTACGAGCGTGAACGCCGGCGCCTGCAGCGTTTGCATCGTTTCGAGAACGCCGCACGCGGCCGCGGCTTTCAGCTGATCGGCGGAGTCGATGAAGTTGGTCGCGGTCCACTTGCGGGTCCCGTCGTCGCCGCGTGCGTCGTCGCGAACGAACCGCTGATGCTGCGCGGACTCAACGATTCAAAGGTCGTCCCGCCGCCACGCCGTCGCGAACTGGCGCAAGAGATCGTGGCGAGGGTCGTCTCCTTCGGCATCGGCGTGGCGAGCGTTGCCGAGATCGATCGGCTCAACATCTATTGGGCCAGCGTCCTCGCGATGGAGCGCGCGATCGCTGCATTGAGTTGCGCGCCGGAATATCTTTACACCGACGCGGTGCGGATTCGTTCGTACGCCGGAGCGCAGGAGCCGCTGATCAAGGGTGATGCGCTGTGCGCGGTCGTGTCGGCCGCCTCGATCGTCGCCAAAGTATATCGCGACGATCTGCTCGCAGAGCTCGACCGGGAAGATCCGCGCTACGGATTCGCCGAGCATAAGGGCTACGCGACGCCGGCACACATCGAGGCGCTGCGCGTCCACGGCCCGTGCGTCCATCACCGGGCAGGCTGGGCGCGGGTGAAGGCAGCTCAGCTCGAACTCTTGTTCGGCCAGGACCCCGACGCAGTGGACTACAGTGAGGAGTTCGAGCAACAGCTGGAAGGGGCGCAGGGGTGAGGATCTCGCCGCGGCGTTCCTGACTGAACGCGGCTACCGTATCGTTGCGCGGAACGTGCGTGTCCCCGGCGGCGAGCTCGACCTCGTCTGCGTCGAATCGGGAACCCTGGTATTCGTTGAGGTCAAATGCCGAGAGGGAACCTCCTTTGGCTCGGCCCTAACTGGTGTCGACGCGCAAAAGCGCCGAAAACTACGAGTGATCGCTTCAGATTATGCCCAGATCGTCGCCCCGATGGCGCGGGTTCGCTTCGACATCGTGACCATAGACGGTAATCGCATAGCTGTGCATCGAAACGCTTTCTGACCCATGGATAGATCGGGCTAGTGGATTCACTCCAAGGACGGACTCTCGGCGGACGCTACGAGATCGCCGAGTTGCTAGGACGCGGCGGAACCGCCGACACCTACCGGGGCCTCGACAAGACGCTACGTCGAGACGTTGCGGTTAAGGTGCTCGTCGAACGTTCCGACGAAACCAACGCACGCCTCTTGATGGAAGCGCGTGCGATGGCGCGTCTGAACCACCCCAACATCGTCGCCGTGTATGATGCCGGCGAGGATAGTGGTATTTCCTATATCGTGATGGAGCTCGTGCGCGGCAAGACGCTTTCCGCGCTCGAAGGCGGCGAACTCGGTTATAAACAGGCGCTCGGCTACATCTATGAGGTGCTTGAAGCGCTCGAATACGCTAACTCGCAAGGCATCATCCATCGCGACATCAAGCCGTCGAACATCATGATCGTCGAAGACGGCAAACATACCAAGCTCACCGATTTCGGTCTCGCGCGCCGCGCGAGCGAAGTGACGCAGACGACGCGGACCGGACAGATCGTCGGTACGATTTCGTATCTCGCGCCCGAGCGCTTTCTGAGTAAGCCGGCCGACGTACGCAGCGATCTTTATTCCGTCGGCATCGTGATGTACGAAATCTTCACCGGGACGTTGCCCTTCCGCAACGATCGCGACGACATTGTGGCCACGATGTACTCGCACGTCCACGATCTGCCGACGCCGCCGCGCGAGATCAATCGCAACATTCCCGAAGCGCTCGAGATCGTGATCATGCGCGCGATCGAAAAAGATCCGGGCCGCCGGTATCAAAACGCGAGCGGGTTCATGTTAGAGATCTCGGCCTTGCTGGGCCCGACGGCGCAACCGCTTTCGCAGAGCCCCCCGGTTCCAGAGGCCAAACCGCTCAAAACCTTTTCGCCCTCCTCGGGCGGCACGACGACCGACCCGACGCTGCGCCAGGCGCTCGATCGGGCACTTGCCAGCTCGCGCAACCGAAGCGACGCGCTCGAAAATGTGCTCAAAGGCATGATCGCTACGCGACGTCGCGACTATGATGAAGCGCGCGATGCCTATCTTTCGGCGATGCACGAGCTCTCGGCGATCAACAACGAAGTGGAGTACGCCAAGACCGCGCTGAAGTTCGCCACGATGGTGCTGCAGAAGGCGACCGACGGCAAGCGTGACCGCAACGAGCTGCGTGACGGCGTGAACCGCCTCAACGAGGCGCTGCGCATCTTCCACGAGTTCGGTCTACACGAACAGTACGCGCACACGGAATACATGATCAACGCGCTTGAACGCACGGCGATCGGGATTATCTTCTAGCCCAACAGATGAGCGAACGAAAACCGGAACTTCGGCGGTCGGTCACGCCCTGGGGTTCATTCTCGTGGGGTTACTCGGACGTTGGCGCCGACATTTTCGTCGGCTTAGGCCTGGTGCTCGGCGCCGCGGCCGGCGCCTCGAATGTCGCCTTTCTTTTCGCCGGCATCGTCTATGTCTGCATCGGTCTGGCATATACCGAGCTCGCTGCGACATATCCCGTCGCCGGCGGTGGGCAGTACTTCGTTACCCGGGGGCTTGGCGATTTCTTCGGGTTCATTGCGGGCTGGGCGGTGCTCCTCGACTTCACGATCGACATCGCGCTCTTCTCTTGGAGTTGCGTCGACTATTTGAGCCAACTGCTTCCCGTGCTTAGTGCCTCCGTGCACGCATGGACGCATTTCATCGTCGTCGTCGGCCTCATCGCCGGATTGTGCATCCTCAACATCATCGGTGTGCGTGAATCGACCGCGTTCAACGGCTTCGTCAGCGCGCTCGACGTGGTAAGCGAGACGGCGATTCTTACCCTTGGCTTTCTCTTTGCGTTTAGCCCCAATTTGCTGGTTCATACCATGCAGACCAGTTGGCCGTCGCCCTTCGACTTCATGAAGGGCATCTCGCTCGCGATCGTCTCGTTTGTCGGCCTGGAATCGATCTCACAAGCTGCCGAGGAAACCCAGCGTCCAGCCTCGGTCATTCCACGGACCTCGACCGCGCTGATCCTCACGATCTTGATTTTTGCGCTGTCGTACGCGAACTTGGCGCTCGGCATGCACACCTGGCATCCGATTCCGCTCGATGCCCACGGCCATGCGCAGATGCTCTGGCAGTATCTCGGTAACAACGACAACAACGGCAAGGCCGTTGCGCTGATCGCCGCCCAGGTCCCGTATTGGGGCGCAGTCGCCGCCTTCTACGTGCCGGTCCTTGGCGCCGTGTTGCTATTGATCTCGTCGAACTCCGGCGTCTTCGGCAGCTCGCGCATCGCCTACGCGATGGCGTCCAGCCGGCTCTTGCCCTCGTTCTTCCAACGCATTCATCCGCGCTTCCGAACGCCGATGGTTTCACTCGTGGTGTTCACGTCGGTCGCGCTGATCGAAGTGACCTTCGCGGCGCTGCCGTCGTTGAGTCCGACGATGGCCGCAATCTACGCGAGGCGATTTAACGGCGAGAGCGGTATCGGTTTCTTGGGCGATCTCTACGCTTTTGGTGCAGCAACGAGCTATTCGTTTGTTTTCGTCGCACTCGTAGCATTGCGATTGACCGATCCGCTGAGCCCCCGCAAGTTCAAGATCCCGATCAACATTCCGATGTCGTTCCGTGGAGAGCGCGTCGAGTTTCCGGTCGTTGCGCTGATCGGGTTCATCGGCATGACTGCGATCCTCACGTTCACGC
>JBAUEZ010000201.1:0-6491 GCA_049678885.1 Candidatus Aquilonibacter sp.
TTCATAAAAAGCGACCGCGCGGTCGATATCGTCGACTTCGATCGCGATGTGGTTGCATCCGTATACATGTACGCTCATACCCGTAGCATACAACTCGAAGCCCTCTAGACACTCTCGCCCGAAAGTGGGATATGAGGCCCGCTGGGGCGCTTCGATGGTGTCGACTACTGACTTGATACCTCAAGTAGCACCGGGTTCGATTCCCGGGCGTTCCAGCCGCCGCGCTCCACCCAGCGTTGCGAAGTTGTCCGAGGTGTGCTATGGTCGGATCGCTTGGGGTATCAGGTCCGGCAAAGACACATCGAAGCGCACGAGGCGTCGCAGTAATGCGGCGCCTCGTTACATTGTCGCTCACCCTTCGAGGCTCGTCGCTATCGCGACTCGCACCTCAGGGTGACAACTTTAGGTTAGGTATTTGTCGAACCAGCCGACCGTGCGTTCGAGAATGTCGATCTGATTCTTGGGTTGGCGTGGACCGTGGCCTTCGTCGGCGTATACAACAAGCTCTGACGGCACGCCGAGCGTCTGCATCGCGTGGTAGAACTCAAAGGCTTGCGGCGCAGGCACTTCCTCGTCGCGCTCGCCCTGAAGGATCAGGATCGGCGTGTGCGAGTTTTTGATGAACGTGATCGGTGAACTCTTGGCGTAGACGGCCGGATCGTCGTAGACCGACGCGCCGAAGAACGGAATCATCCACTGGTCGATCTTGTTCTGGCCGTAGTACGATTGCCAGTTCACGATGCCGGCGCCACCGACGATCGCTTTAAAGCGCTTCGTCTGCGTTTCGGCCCACATCGCCATATAGCCGCCGTAACTCCAGCCGAAGAGACCAAGGCGATTCGGATCGATCGGCGCAGCGGCGATCGCCGCGTCGGCACCAGCGAGATCGTCGCGCCAGTCGCCGTAGCCGAAATCCTTGACGTTGGCCTGGGTGAACGTTTCGCCTTGGCCGTAACTGCCGCGCGGATTGGGCTCGAGGACGAAATATCCCCGTGCCGTAAGCGCCGCCACGAAGCGGCTGTCGTACGTCGGCACCGACTCCGATGACGGACCGCCGTGCACGATCATCACCATCGGATACTTCTTCGCAGCATCGAAATGCAGCGGATACACCAGCCAGCCTTGCACAGTGAAGGGATCGCTCTTCCACGTCAGCGAGACGGCCTTGCCGCTGAGATTCGGCACGCCGGCGTTGGCCGTCGTTATTGCGTGCAGCGCCTTTGGCGTGCCGGCCCAAACCTCGGGCGGCGCCGAGAACGAGCTGCGCACAAGCGCAATCTCGGCGCCGCTGCGCGCGACGGAGACGCTACGCAGCGCTTCCTCGTTGCCGATGAGCGTCGTCGTCGCACCCGTTTGCGGATTAAGGTCGAGTAAATGCATCGAACCCATCACGTGCGCAACGACGAGCATGTGCCCCGCCGACGGCCAGTGCAGGTCCGCAGCATTAAAGGTCGCTGCGGGCGTGGCGTCGCGCGATTCACCGCTCTTGGCGTCGACGACGTACACGTCGCCGCCGACCGGACCGAAGTCGCTCATCAAGCCGCCGATGACCGCGACCTGCGTGCCGTCGGGCGACCAGGTCGGATCGTTGATCTGAAACTTTGGTGCGAGAATATCGTGCGGCGAGCCACCGGTGGCAGGGACGGTCGCGAGCTTCGCGACCCACCAGTTGTTGTCGCCGTTGCCGCGCGCATAGGTGAACGCGAAGCGCGACGAATTCGGCGCCCACGCGTATTCGTAAACATAGTCGGCGCCTGGAGTGACGAGGTTGATCGCGCCCGTCATTGCATCAACCGTAGCGATCTGCTGCTCGTCGTTGACGCTTCCGATCACGCCAACGTCGCGCGCACCAGGTGCGAGCGCGCCGGCGAGGCGATGCGGATGCGCGATGTAGAGGATGCCGAGATGCTTACCGTCGGGTGACCACGTCAGCCGTTGCGGCAATCCGCCGAGGGGCGCGAGGAGCCGCACACCGCTACCGTTCGCCGAGGCTACGTACAGCGACGGTCGCCCTTTGGTACGCGCGTCGGAAAGAAAGGCGATCCGCGATCCGTCGGGTGACCACGCGGGGGTTGTCGTATCGGCCTTTGCGCCCGCGGACAGCTGCACCGTTTTGTGCGTCGCAAGGCCGGCCAGCCAAAGCGTGCTCGCATGCTTGTAATTTTTCTGCCAGGCGACGCGCGTACCGTCGGGCGAGATCGCGACGTTGCTAAAATCGCTCATCGCGTCGGTGATGCGCAAGACGTCGCGCATCGAAGGCGCGGCCGGCGGCGCAGCCGGCGCGAGCTGCGGACATAAAAGTGTGAGCACCGCGATCAGCGCGGCGAATCGAACGGTTCGTTGCATCTCCGGGACTTACGGACTATAAAAGCCATTTTCATTTGTTCGGACTGCACCAACCGCACTTTAAGCAAGCGAGGTTGGCCGATACCACTAAGTGCGGGATTGACATCTGCTTGGTGGACCATGTATAAGGGTATATCAGTCCAACGATTTGCCATGAGCCATCCAATTGAACCGATCCAATGACCCAAATGAACGAGCCAATCATGAAGGAGCAGAAGTTGAGCACGAACCGCTGGGCAGGCATTGAGCGCCCGTACTCCACCGACGACGTCCGCAAGCTCCAGGGGAGCGTGATCGTCGAGCAGACGCTCGCGCGTCTGGGCGCGGAGCAACTCTGGTCGCTGCTGCAAGAACGGGAAGCAACCGCCGCGCTTGGCACGATGACGGGTGGCCAAGCAGTCCAGGCCGCAAAGGCCGGTCTACGCGCGATCTACTGCAGCGGCTGGCAGGTCGCCGCCGACGCGAACAGCTCGGGCAACGTGTATCCCGATCAAAGCCTCTATCCGGTGAACAGCGTGCCGCAGTTGATCAAACGCATCAACAGCGCATTGCAGCGCTACGACCAGGTCGAGACCCTCGAAGGCCGCGGCAGCGCAAAGAACTTTCTGCCAATCGTTGGCGACGCCGAAGCCGGTTTTGGCGGACCGCTCAACGTCTTCGAGTTGGTCAAGTCAATGATCGAAGCCGGCGCGGCGGGCGTGCATTTGGAAGATCAGCTCAGCTCAGAGAAAAAGTGCGGCCATCTCGGCGGCAAAGTCCTCATTCCCACGCAGCAAGCCGTGCGCCATCTGATCGCCGCGCGCCTCGCTGCCGACGTGCTCGACGTGCCGACCGTTATCATCGCGCGCACCGACGCCCAGGCTGCAACGCTCATTACCAGCGACGTCGACCCGATTGACCGCCAATTCATCACCGGCGAACGCACACCGGAAGGCTTCTTCCACACGCGCGAGGGCATCGATACCTGCATCGCACGCGGGCTTGCCTATGCGCCGTATGCCGATTTGCTCTGGATGGAGACCTCAGAGCCCGACATCGCCGTAGCACGCCAGTTCGCGCAGGCGATTCGCGCGAAGTTCCCCGGCAAGCTCTTGGCGTACAACTGTTCGCCGTCGTTCAACTGGAAGAAGAAGCTCGACGACGCTTCGATCGCGACGTTCCGTGACGAGCTGAACAAGCTCGGCTACAAGTTCCAGTTCATCACGCTCGCCGGATTCCACGCGCTCAACTTCAGCTTCTTCGAGCTGGCGCGCGACTTCAAGGATCGCGGAATGTCGGCCTACGCCGAGTTTCAGCAGCTGGAATTCGCTGCCGAGTCCCTCGGTTACACGGCTACGCGCCATCAGCGCGAGGTCGGGACGGGGTACTTCGACGAAGTGGCGCAGACGATCAGCGAGGGGCAATCCTCGACGACCGCGCTGCACGGTTCGACCGAGGCCGAGCAGTTCTACGCCAACGGTCACACCGAGGAGAAGATAATCGCCTAACATGAACGTCGCCCCAGCAGATTTTGCGCTCGAGCGCGATCTGCCCGCGGGATTCGCGGAGTTCTTTTTACCGCTGCACGAGCGCTTTACGCCGCGGCAGCAGGCGTTGGCGCGCGCGCGGGCCGTGCGGCTCGAGCGCGCCCACCAAGGCGAGCTCCCCACGTATCTTCCGCCGTCGGAAGCCACCACCACGAATTGGCAGATCGAACTGCCGGCGTGGTGCCAAGATCAACGCAATCAGATGACCGGTCCCGCCGACGACGCGGAACTGGTGGTCAAGTTGCTCAACTCCGGTGCGCCCGGCGTGATGCTCGACCTCGAAGACTCGATGGCGAACACCTGGGGGCACCTAATGCTCGGTCACCGCAATCTTGTCTCTGCATTATACGGTGAGCTCACCTACGACGATCAAAAACGCAGCAAAACGGTCGGCATCGAGCCGAGTTCGACGGTCGTCTGGAATCGCGTCCGCGGCTTGCACATGTCGCAAGCTGCGATTCGACAAACCGACGGTCACCGCGGTGAGTGGGAACTGACCAGTGCATCACTCTTTGATCTCGCGCTGCTCACGTTTCGTCTCGACTACGCGCGGCTCAAACATCCACTGTGCATTTATATTCCCAAATCGGAGTCTGCCGAAGAAGCGCTGTGGTGGCGCGATGTGTTCGACGCGATCGTCGCGGCTAAGGGTTGGGAACGCGGTTCGATCAAGGCGATGGCGCTGATCGAGGCTTATCCGATCGCGTATGAGATGGAAGAGTTCCTGTTCAATCTGCGCGAGTACATCCTAGGTCTCAACCTCGGGCGCTGGGACTACATGGCAAGCTTAGCCCACTTCAACCTGCACGATCCGAAGTGGATCTTGCCCGATCGCAATACGATCCCGTTCGACGTGCCGTTCTTCCAGAACTTGCGCACGCTGATGCCGGAGATTACGCACAAACACGGCGCGCTCGCGATCGGTGGCATGACTGCACTCTTTCCCGATCGTTCGAATCCGGAACTCAATGCGCGCGCGCTCGAAGTGCTCGAGCGCGACAAGAAGAACGAAGCGGATTGTTTGATGGATGGCGCGTGGACCGGCCACCCCGACCAGAACGAGATCGCGGTGGCGCAGTTCCCATTTCCGAATCAACTCGAGCGGCGCCCGAATCTCCAAACCGAACATCCCGATCTTCGCCCCGCGCCGGTCGGCGTCGGCGCGACGACGCTCGACGGCACGCGCGCGGCGGTGCGCACGGTCATTCGCTATCGCCACGGCGTCTTCAATGGGCTGGGCGCGAGCTTACTCGACGGTTACATGGAAGATCTCGCGACCGACCGCATCTACCGCGTAATGATCGCGCAGCGAATGCGTTTTCCCGGCCTGTACACGCCGAAATCGCTCGGCGAAATGTTCGACGAGGAGACGGCAAAACTCGGCCCGGAGTACGCGCGAGCGCGCGATATCTCCGAGCGGATGATCCTTACCGGCGAGTTCGACCCGAAGTAGACGATTCGGCCGACCTTCGGTCGGTCGCACATCCTGTGCTCCGAACCTTCATCTGCGTCGTGCAGATGTTTTCTTTCGCGTGGTCTTCTTTCGCGTGGTCTTCTTGCGTGCGGTCGTCTTGCGCGCGTTCTTCTTGCGCGTCGCAACCGCCTTCTTTGCCGAGCGCTTGCGGTCGGCGGCGGTACGTCCCGTCCTCGGCCGAGTCGGGAAATCGCCGGCACTCAATTCGGTCATGTCGACGCCGTAGTGCTTCGCGGCTTTCTTGATGTTCGCGAAGGCAAGTTCGCGCTCGTCTTCGGTAACGCCGGTCATCTGATCGAAGCGGGCGATCGCGTTGCGCACGTGCTTTGCGTCGGTCAGCGGCTCTTTGCGTTTCTTAGGAATGGCGAAGACGCTGTTGGGCAAATCGCCGCGTTCGGTGAGCTCGCCGTGTTTCTCGTGGGGTTTCCACGTTGCTCGCATCCTTACACCCTCATCAGATCGTGCCACGAATTTTCGGACACATTCACGCCGTAATAATCCGCAGCTTTGAGAATATTTGCCCAGGCGAGGTCACGGTCACTATCGGAGACGCCTTCGACCTGATTGAAACGCGCGATCGCGTTGCGCACGTGCTGTGCGTCGGTCAGCGGCTCTTTGTGTTGCTCGGGAAACGCATAGACGTTCTCATCTGGATCCCACGTGGTTTCCATGTGTCATACCCTCCTGACGCGAAACGAGATACGCGCGCACCGCAGGGTCGATGGCAAGACCTATTGCACGTTCGAAGGCGATACGCGCGGCTTCGGTTTCACCGCAACGCGAGAGCATGTCTGCGCGCGCGGCCCAATACGGTTGATAGTGTACCATGCGCGCGTCGCCGGCAAACACGTCGAGCGCGTCAATCCCTGCCGCGGCGCCGCGACACGCGGCCAGCGCAACCGCGCGATTCAATCCAACAACCGGCGACCCCGTCAGTGCAAGCAAGGCGTCGTAGAGTAACACGATTGCCGAGTAGTCCGGCACACGCCCGAGACGCCGGACCGCATGCGCCGACTGCACGGCGGCCTCGAGTTGAAAGCGCCCGAGCTGCTTTGCCGCGGCCGCGCGCGCGAGCAACGATTCGGCCTCATCGATCAGCGCATGGTCCCAGCGCGCCGGGTCTTGCTCGTCGAGCGGAACGAAAG
>JBAUEZ010000202.1:0-10960 GCA_049678885.1 Candidatus Aquilonibacter sp.
ACGCCGTGACCATTGGCCCCGAGATGTATTTCCGCGCCGGTGCATTTGCGCCGCAGAGCCCTAACGGCTTCGCGTTGCTCACCCACGAGATCACGCATGTTGCCGAGTGGCTGCGTCCGGGTGCGTCCTGGCGCCGTGCGACGGACGCGGGTGTGGGCGCCGAAGAGCGGCTCGCGCACCGCCGCGAGCATGCCGCGATGCATGCCGTGGTCTCTCCCGTCCTATCACACGCCGCAGTGCCTAGCGCCGCACGCGTTGCAACGCGTACCGTCGCAACGCCAAGCACGCAATCCAGCGCGCAGCGCCCGATGAAAGCGGAGACCGATCGTGCGCCGATTGATGCGCCGTCGTCGGCGGCCGATCCGAATCCGAATCTTGAAGTCATGCGTCGCACACTGTTTCGCGACCTGATGAACGAGATTCGCGTTGAGTTCGAACGAGGCGCCTAATGAACGGTAGCCTGCAACTGGCGAAGGCCGTGATTCTCAACACCAACACCGGACAGCAGATTCCGGTGATGTACAACCCCGAGCAGTTTTCGCTCGATCAGGGCAACAACTTCGCAGAGATCGGTATTCCAGGGCTGAACGCGCCACCGATTCAGTACGTGCGCGGCAAAGGGCGCGTGCTGAGCATGGAGCTCTTCTTCGACACGTACGAGCTTGCGGCGGACGTGCGAACCTACACCGACGCGATCACCGGGTTGCTCGAAACGATCCCGAACACGTTTGCTCCGCCGATCCTGCTATTCGTCATGGGCAGTTTCACGTTTCGCTGCGTGCTCGCCGAGTGTGGGCAGCGGTTCACGATGTTCTTTATCGACGGCACACCCGCGCGCTGCACGTTGACGGTCCGCTTTCATGAATACGTCGATGTTACGATCTCGATCGAGACCGGAGTGTTCCTGGGGCCGCCGATGGTGTACAACGTCGTGCAAGGCGATACGCTCAGCGGCATCGCAGCGCAGACTGGCGGCGACCCGTCGACCTGGCGCAACATCGCCAACGCCAACAACATCGAGGATCCGTTCAATCCACCCACCGGCAAGCCGCTCGTCATCCCGGGGAATCCGACGCAATGATCCAGAGCTATTACGCGCCACGATTCAACGTTGTGGTGCAAGGCATCACGATGGCCGCCAACATCACGCAGCAGGTCATCAGTGTCACATATTCGGGCTCGCTCGACCACGCCGACATGTTCAAGATCGTCTTTTCGAACACGAATGGCCAGTACACGGACCTGTCGCTCTTTAGTCCCGGCGTCGAAGTCGAGTTGTACATGGGCTACGGTGACAATCTAACGCCGATGATGCTCGGTGTGATCACCACGATCGAGCCGAACTTCCCCGAGAGCGGACCGCCGACCATCGCGATCTCCGGCTACGACAAGTCGTACAACATGCGCCACGGTGAATCTATTCCACGGCAGTTCGAGTTCATGACCGACTCGCTGATGGTAGCGGAGGTTGCCCTCGAGAACCTGCTCATTCCAATCTGCGACCCCTCGCCGTGGTTTCATGAAAGCGTTACCCAAACCGGCACCGATTGGGCCTTCATCAAGAGCCTTGCGACCAACAATCTCTTCGACGCGTATGTCTACTGGAACAACCTGTATTTCCAATTTCCGATTCAACTTGACGCGTACGTGCTCGAATGGGGTCAGAGCCTACGGAGCTTCTCGCCGCGGCTGGCAACGGCGACGATGGCCGGCCTGCAGATCATTCGCGGCTACAACGAAACGCTGGCGCAAGCGATGATCGGCGTGGCAACCGGCGCTATGCTCGATCTCGGCGATATTATCAACCGGCTCGGGCCTGCGACGATCGACATGCTTGCGTCACTCGGGCGGCGCTGGATTCACAACCAGAAGATAACCTCGCCAATCGATGCGCTGGCACTAGGGAAAGCGCTGCTGCAGCAGTTGCTCGAAGGCCTCTACGAGGGCACCGGCAGTTGCATCGGCATTCCGGCCTTGCGCGCGGGTAGCTACATTCAAGTCGCCGGCGTCGGGCAGCGCTTCGGCGGCGTCTATCGGCTGCGTAAGGTAACCCACACGATCGACGACAACGGCTACGTTACCGAATTCGACATCACGCAGCAAGCGGAGTCGTCGCTGCTCTCACTGATTCGCAAGAAGACCGACATCGACCTGACGCCGGCACGCGATCACACCGAAAAATTCTACGGCGTGTACGTCGCCAAAGTGATCCTTCCGCCCTCGATCCTCACGGACGGCGACCCGGCCTCGACCTTGGGCGCACGCGTGAAAGTCACGTTCCCGTGGCTCTCCGACACCAACATAAGTGCCTGGGCACGTGTTTGCGTCCCGCAGGCAAGCATCAAGGGTAGCGGCGTCTATTTCATGCCGAACCCGGGCGATACGGTGATCGTCGCGTTCCAAGATGGTGAGATCTCGATGCCCGTTGTCATCGGCAGCGTATGGGACGGCCCATATCAGCCGACCGTCTATCCTCCACTGGCAACCAATCTTAAATCGGAGATTGCGACGCGCGCCGGCCAAACGATCATTCTGGACGATACGCCCGGCACCGGCGGCGTTAGCATCTCGAACTTGCTCGGGAGTTCCGTCAAGGTCGATTTGCTTGGTAACGTCTCGATCACTGCGACCAAAGCCATCAATTTAACCGCGCCGAACGTCGCCGTTACCGTTACCGGCGCGATGACCGTGACGTAACGGAGGCGCGATGCTATGACGAGTTTCTACGGCCAAGGTTTCAACTATCCCGTCGCGCTGAGCCCGACGCACGGCATCCTTATGTCCTCGGATCTCACCAACATCGAGCAGTCGATCAATATCATCTTAGGAACGCAATACGGTGAACGTGCGATGCGCCCGACCTTCGGCTGCAATCTGAAGAGCCTCGTCTTCGCTCCGAATAATGCGCAAACCGCGGCGCTGGCAAAGCAGTACGTCAGCGACGGCCTTCAGACGTGGGAGCCGCGCATCACGGTGCAGAGCGTTACGGTCACCAATGTGCCGTCGGCGTCGGACTCGCAACTGTTGATCAACATCCAGTACGTCGTTAAGGGAAGCCTCGCCCCGCAGGCAATGATCTATCCGTTTTACTTGGAGCAATCCTGATGCTGTACGATCCAAATCGGGGCCTCCTCGTACCGCCCGATCTCGACGACCGTACGTGGTCCGACATGGTCAGCGACGTCATCGCGCTGATTCCGCAATATGCGCCACAGTGGACCAATCAATCGCCAAGCGACGTCGGCATCACGCTGGTCGAACTCTTCGCTTGGCTCGTCGAGGGGCTGACGTATCGGCTCAATCAAGTCCCGAACAAGAATTACGTCGCGTTTCTCGATATGCTTGGCATCGAGCGGCTGCCGCCCGAACCGGCGCGCGCATTTCTCAGCTTCAGCGCGTCACCGAGTGCAGTTACCGTCCCGCAAGGCTCGCAGGCGCAAACGGCGGCGACCGAGATGCAAACGCCGATCATCTTCGAAACCGACACGGCCGTTACCGTCCTTCCGATCAACCTAGAATCCGCGCTGCAGATCTCCAAGGTCCTGATCGGCAACAAGTATTCGAACATCTCGAATAATTTTGTCATTCCGCCCGCTCCCGGCGCAACAATCAACATACAGCCCAGCTCGTCGGTGCAACTCTGCCTCGGCTTCGACCATCCCAGCACGGCGACAATCAATCTGCTGATGCGCTTTTTTGCGCCGATTCTCGACCCGGCGAATGCAACGGTGACGTGGCTCTACTCGCAAGCCGGCGTTCAGCCGGAGTCGTGGACGTCGCTGAGCGTGCCCGCAACCGCCGACGGCACGAACGGCCTGACGCAAGACGGCACCGTCGCGCTCACCGTGCCGGCCGATTGGGCCAGTCAAACACCGTCGACCGATTGGTCGGACCCACCGGCATCGACAACCGATACGGAGACGAGCGGCTACTATTGGATCGGTTTGCGCATCGCTAACCTTGACGCGTCAAACGTGCTCGCACTCGGGATCAATTGGATATTGTTCAATGCCGTCTCGTCGTACAGCGCGTTGACGATCACCGCGCCGGAGTCGCTTGGAACGAATGGTTTCGGAACCGGGCTGCCATTTCAGCTGTGTTCGCTCGCTAACGGCCCGCTCTATCAGATTCCGAACTCATCCACGCCGAACGCAGATCTCGTCGTGCAAGTCAGTGGGGTCACGTGGTCGCAAGTCGACGAGTATTTCCCCGAGGGGCCCGGACAATACTATCGGGTCGATCCGATCGCGTCGACGATCATGTTTGGCAACTACAGTTCGCTGACGAACACCGGCCATGGCAGCGTCCCCCAGACGAGTGACACGATCGTCG
Organism: Candidatus Aquilonibacter sp.; assembly: GCA_049678885.1. Taxonomy (GTDB): domain Bacteria; phylum Vulcanimicrobiota; class Vulcanimicrobiia; order Vulcanimicrobiales; family Vulcanimicrobiaceae; genus Aquilonibacter. The sequence goes on from JBAUEZ010000202.1 coordinate 4,333, forward strand.
CCACGACGTATCGCTACGTCGAAGCCGGCTCGACAGCGAACGCCGGTGCCGCAACGATCAACACGATGCGAACCCCGGTCGCCGGCATTACGGCGGTCAGCAATCTCTTCGCTGCCTACGGCGGTTCGGACGAGCAATCAGTCAGCGCTGCGATGCAACGCGCTCCGGAGATGCTGCGCAACCGTGGGCGCGCGGTCACCGTCGAAGACTACAATTACTTGGCGATGCAGGCGAGCACACAGCTCGCCAGAGCGAGCGCGCTCGCTCCTACGACCACGTACGGGACCGGCGAGTGGGCTGGTCTCGACCGCAGCCCTGGCCACGTCAACGTCCTGATCCTGCCTGCGGTCGGTCCCGCGATAAGTGCGGCGCCGCAACCGACGCCCGAGTTGATACAGCTTGTGCAGTCGTATCTCGACGGCCGTCGCGACCTCACCGCGTCGCTGTACGTCGGCGGACAGAACTACGTTGAAATCAACGTCGCCATTACCGCGGCGGCGTGGCCATCGGCGATCTCGTCGGGACTGATTGCCAGTCCAACCGAGATGCAGACGAACATCGAAAACGCGATCCAACTGTATTTCCATCCGGTCGTCGGAGGTTCGGATGGCACCGGTTGGGCGGTTGGGCAGAGCGTGTATATCGGCGATCTCTACCAGTTCATCGCGCCGCCGGAGAATGTCGGATATATCTCGGAATTGACGGTTCAAGCCGGCATGAACCTGTATCCAGGCGCGCGTCCCCCCGGGCTCGCCGGCGCGGCCGGCGCGTGGGCACAGATCGCTGATTTCGAAACCGTGTGCATGGGCACCACGACCTACACGATCGGTGGCGGCGGCGGTGGCGGGCTAGCGTAGATGCCGCAGATTACAAGCAGCTACACCAAGTATCTCCCGCCGATCTTATGGGAGAACGATCCGTCTCCAAATCTCTTCAGTTTGGGGACGATGCTGTGCCCGTTCGAAAAGATCCTCACCGGCATCGACGCCAGCCTCGACGGCGGCATTCTTATCCAGCACGGCAATAACGCCGTCATGACGACCGTCCAGCAGGCGGTCACGGCTAACCCATTACCGCAAACCGTCCAGATCACGGCCGGAACCGGAAGTCTGTTTCTTACCGGCAGCAGTTACACATACAACGGCGTGACGCCCGAGGTCATCAACGTTACGGCCGTCAATGCAAACACGATCACCGCGGTGTTTCAACAGAACCACGCCGCGAACCAAACGATCGTCAATTCCAGCGGCGTGCACGATCCGATCCAAACGGTGATCGCCAACACGGTCAACCTTTATGGGGCCTGGACGGCTCCGGTAAACTTTCTCGACTGGCTCGCTCAATGGGTTGCACTCCAGCTTCCGGTCTCCTGGGACGAGTACCAGCGCCGCTCGGTCATTTCGACCATCGTCAACATCTACGCACAGCGCGGTACGAAACCAGGCATGTACGAGTTCTTCAAGATCTATGCGCTGGCGAAGCGGCAGCCACGTTTGGTGATCGACGATGGCAGCAGGCTGCTCTTCTTCGCGCCGCAAGCCGGACTGATCACGCCGATAACGGCGCTCGTGTCGCGACTCAATCTGGTCGGCCCGAATTCGATCGCGATTGACGGGAACGGCTCGTATCTCTACGTCTGCGACAACGGCTCGACCGGCTTGAGCAAAAATGTTCCGAAGGGACTGTGGCGCCTGTCGATTACCGGCGACTACGACTATGCGCCAGGAGCCGGTCTCGCCGCGCCCGCTCCCCCGAATCCGCCCACGCAGCAGTCATATCTTCCCTCGACACTTGCGCTCACCGGACCGCTCGCGGTTGCGATCGATTCGGTCAACGATTGCGGCTATCTCATCGATGCTGCTCTGCCACTCGACCTCTATCGCCTCAGCGATCCGCAGGTCGGAACGATCACGCTCGCCGGAACGCCGACAACCGGTCAGTCTATCGAAATCGCCGTCGCCGGAATTGCGTATACACTAGATGAGGCGAGCGGAACGCTCGCCGCGCAAGCGACAGCATGGGCCGCGAAGCTCAACGCTACGACATCATTCAGCGCCCACTACACGGCAACGGCGTCGGGCCCTGACATCACGATCGCACCGCTAAGCGGAACGCCGAACAATGATCTCCTTTGGGTCACCGCTTCCGCCGCCCTCACCCCGGTCACTGCAAGCGGACCACATTTCACGACCGTAACGAAGCTCTCCTCACCGGCGCCTGGGATGGATTTTCCGATCGCGATGGTCGTTGATGCCGCCGGACATCCACTGATACTCGATCGAGGCGCGGGCCCAACACAGCCGCCAACTGCGAACGCAAACACGACGATCATCGATATCGGGATAAGCGGCGGCGCATATACCGGTGCTACACCGCACACGTTCACCGAGATCATCGAGCCGCTTTCGATTGCGCTGCGCGCAAGCGGCGACGTCCTCGTTGGCGATGCCGGGAACCAGAACTCCGGGGATCCGGCTACGATCTATGACATCGATCTGACCGGTCCAACGATCACGAACCTCTTGGCCGCGGTCGCGCCCGCGAACAACCCGCTGGTTGCCCCCACCGGGATCGTCGAACTCGACGCAAAGCATCTCATGGTTGTCGATGCGGGGCTGCGTCCTTGGCGCCCGTATTTCGCTTCGCCTTTCACGCAGATCATTGCGCAGCAGCCCGCCGTCTACAGCGTCGACCTTTCCGTTGCGCCGCCGGTAATCACGCAGGTTTCCGACCAACAATCGCTCGTCTATCCGCGCGGTATGGTCGGCTCGAGTAATGGGACACTCTATCTCTGCGATTCCGGCCTTCCGGTGCTTGCGGGATACGACTCGCAAGAGTGGCGTTCTGTCGCGCAACAGTTTGCAGTCGTCGTCAATTTTCAAGGCAATCCCGCCATCGCCGTATACTCCGTCCTACTCACCGGTACGCCAACGGCCGGCGAGCAGTGCAAAATCACGATTGCCGGCGTCGCGTTTGCGCTGGCGGAGACGGGTGGTTCCACGAGCGCACAGGCCACCGCGTTTGCCGCGCTCCTCAACGCGAACCCTGCGTTTAACGTGTTGTATCTCGCCGGCGCATCGAGCGATATTTTGAACATCTATGCGGTACCTGGGACGGACGCAACCGGTGTTGCATTCTCGGTCACGTCGTCGGCGCATCTGACGCTGACCGGGAACGTCTTTGCCACGATCACGCTCGCCGGAACGCCCCTAACGGGTCAACACCTCGAGCTCGAGCTCGATGGCGTCAACTATTTTCTCGCGGAAACGACCGGCGATAGTCTCGCAACGCAAGCCGCCGCGTGGGCGTCCGACCTGAACGGCATGGCGGGCTTTGCCGCAAATTACGTGGCCACCGCCGGCGGTGATGTGCTGGTGATCTCCTATGTCGCGGGTAGTGCGGCGGCGAGCAGCAATATTCCGGCCTTCGCCAACACGTCCGGCGCCGGCGTCGTGACGACGCTGGCAACGTCGCCGCTTGCCGTCGGCACGTTCACGCTCATGGGCACGCCGACGACAGGTGAAACCGCGATAATTTCCGTTGGCGGCGCTTTCTACAACCTTAATGCAAGCGGCGGCAATTCACTTGTGGCGCAGGCCGCGGCGTGGTCCGGTGACCTCAATTCGAACCTATCCTTCAACACGTTGTACTCGAGCAGTAGCTCCGGACCGGTAATCAACATCTTCGCGTACACCGTTTCGATCGCCGGCGTGACGCTCTACGTCCAACAATCGTGTCCGCATCTTCAGCTTACTGCGTACAGCGAGCAGCAAAACCGCAATCAGTTTCTTACGAGCATCGTCCAAGTCGTCAATGACGAGATACCGGCACAAGCAAATTGGGCTCTTCAGTCGGAGCTTTCACCATAGACATGCAGACGCAAAAGGAAGACAATCATGCCAATAACACTGCCACCCGCGCTCATACGGACCAACTATTTCGCATGGCCCCCGGGTCCCGGCGATATGTACGACCCGAACGCCGATCCCGACAATCCGTCGGCCGATCCGTCGCAGGCCGACGCAATCGGTGAAGTGGTGTTCGGCGGTAACGCCGCAACCGATGAAGAGCAGTACTTTCGCCCGCTAGAGCGCTTGCACGGCATGGGCTTGCACGCACCCGGCGTGGCGTATGGCATGCAGCTCATCTGTACGCTCGGCGATTCCACCGTGCAGATCACGCCCGGAATCGCGCTCGACCCCAGCGGCAAGCACATCTTTCTCGCTTCGGGCGGCGCCGCAGCGGTCGGTACGGGCGCCGACGCAGTCGGCTCCTTTCCGGCGACGATCGGCGTCAATGCGGCCGGCGCGATCCTCGACACGACCGGTAACACCGGCGACTTTTACGTTATCGCGCAATGGTGGGAGAGTTGGAACAGCGGTCAGTACTACGATTCGGGCGTTAACACGTACACCGACACGCCGTGGCTACAGTTAGTTACGGTCGGCGATTACGATCCCGAGATCCACATCCCGCTCGGCAAAGTTTCCCTCGATGGAAGCTCCAACGTCACAGCAGCAAGTTATGGCGACGTCGGCGGGATTCAGCGCACAGGCGTGAGCGTTCCGGTTCAGAGCGTGCAGCTGTTCCGTGCGGAAACCACGACGAGCGGAACAACCCAAGGTGCGGATACCACGTCGTGGGGAGAGGTGCGCGCGCGTGAAGGCGGCGGCATCGAACTCGTTACCGAGAACGACGGCGATCAAGTCAACGTCATCACGCAAAGCGGCGGGACGTTTTCCTCGATGGCTGTTGCCGCCAATTCGACCGCGTTCGGCCCGACCTCAAACCCCAGCATCGTCCTCGATGCCGCGAGCGCGACCGCATCGATTGGCGGCAAGGACACCGACGGCACGCTGAGCATGTACGACTTCCTGGCGAACGAAACGATGTATCTCGACGGCAAGAACGGCGCGACGTACCTTCAGAATCTCAACGCCTTCCAGAACGGGCTGATCGACGTCAACACGACGTTCTTTCACTGTCACGGGACGGATCTGTGTCTCGACGGGCGCTCGCACGCCAACAACCGCGCGCTGGTCGACTGGGGCAACCTGCTGATTATCAACTACGCCGGCGACTACAGAAACGGCGTTGAGATCAACGGCGCCGGTCTCAAGGTCGACGGAAACACTACCGCCGACGGCACTCTCACCGTAAACGGAAACTTCCAAGGGAGCAACGGCACATTTAGCGGCAATCTCACCGTCGACGGAACGCTATACGACGGAAATGGCAACCCGCTCGAAGGCAATCCCGCGCGGAAGCTTCAGATTACGTGGCCGATGAGTGCGGGCAGCGAATTCTCGGGCCTCTCGACTTCACAAACGGCGGATATCGATCTCGGCTACGCAACGCAATTCAGTGCGCTCATCGTACCGCAGTACCTTCAGGAGTACGTCGATTATTCATATAACGCGGCGACGGCCGTCGAAGTTATTCAGGTCGACGGTAACCCCACGCCCACAGTCGCGACACTCGGAATCTCGGGTGCGGGCGATCCGAATCTCTACGTGTCCGCCTACTCCGGCAACGGTCGAGTCATAACATTTCGTACACGCGGCATGGACAATAGCATCGAAATCATGGCAACCGGCATCGTGTACTATGAGTAACAGAAAGAGATAGCAGTTATGCACACTAGCAAAGGCCCCGCCGTTCTCGGTTATGCCGCCTACGACAAGAAAACGGGTCGAATCGTCCACACCCATTCTCGATTTAGCGTGTTGGAGAATCGATATGTCGAGATCCCAATCGAAACGCTCAAGGCGCGATTCTCCAACGACGCGGAGGTCGTCAGCAAGCTCAGCGATCGAGATCCGAAGAACCTCGAGTTCATCGAAATCGATTTAGCCGGTGTCCGACCTGGCTCGGCCGCATTGATGGTTGACCCGGCAAAACGAAGACTCGTCGAGAGACCGGCCCTCGCGCTGTCGGCGGACAAACTCCAGATCACCGGCGACGGTAACGACAGCGCCGACATCGAGATCTCCGTCGTCGACGCGAACGGGAAACGGCTTAACGGCGCATCGGGCGCCGCCAAGGTCACGACGTCGCGCGGAAAGCTCTCAACGCGTGGCGGCATCGTGAATCTGGTCAAGGGCCACGCGACCGTCACGCTGACCTCGGCCAACGAGACCGTCAACAGGGTCCGCGTCTGGGTCTCCTCACCCGACCACAGCTTTAGCGCAGCACGCCTCGACCTCGAGTTCGTCTAACTTTTAGGAGAACACACACTATGCATCAGAAAGACGTTGTCCGCAGCGCTTGGAAAGCCGCCGGCTTCTACGACGAAAACGATTCGAAGCTTGCGCAGTTCATCAAGGCGCTCGACGATCCGACCCAGTGTTGGCCCGAGATGATCGACTCGGTGAGACGAAACTACGCCGACTACAAGGGCAGACTTGCGAGGGCGATCCTGGCCAGCAACGATAAGCTCGTCCACCTTGCGATCATTCGCGCGGCGTTACCCGGCGCCGCCGACGAGATGAGTGTGCTCAAAGAGTACATCGCATCGAGCGATCCGGTGCGCGACGAGACCGAGTTGAAGGCGATCGCACTGAAGAATGTTCCGGATTTGAACAAGTCACTCAAGGCCAAGAAAAATCTTCCGTCGGCTGTCACTGCC
>JBAUEZ010000203.1:0-9898 GCA_049678885.1 Candidatus Aquilonibacter sp.
TGCGCTCGCACCTCAGGGTGACAACGAACCCGTCATCCTGAAGTGCATCGACGCGAAGCGGCGATGCCTCGAAGGACGCGAGGAGCGTCTCCGCGTGCAGCGACGGTGCCACGGCGATGCGATGTCTAGAAGCGGTCCCTCGACTACGCTTCGCTACGCTCGGGATGACAAGGCACGCCTACGCTCGGGATGACACTGTTAGCGCCTACGCTCGGGATGACAAGGCGTCAGTGAAGCGTTAGGCGGTACTCGATCATTGGGCCGAAGCCGACGTTGCGATCTGCGGTTTCACCGGTGGCCGGATACATCGCACTGAAGTTCAGCGTGCGTAACCCAATGAGCCACTGCGAGCGCCGATACGAGTAGCCCCATTCGAGCGACGCATCAACTTCCGATGCGCGCTCGGGTTTGATCGTATTCGGTGCGCCGCTGAGGTATGTGTACACGTCCGACCCGCTCAAGTATGGCGCGGTTCCGACCAGCGCTTCGAGGAAATGCCGCGTGCCGAAAACGTGCCGATAGTGCACGACGTAGCGAACACCGGCAAGGCGCGAAGAAACCTCTTGCGCTTCCGCGGGAAGCGGGGTGCGTTGATTGTAGATCGTCTCGCCGAGTCCGATCCACACGCCGCCATTGCCGAGCGCATACTCTAGGTCTCCGTTAAAGATGCCGAGCTTCGGCGTCGCTTGGCCATACGTGGCCGAAGGCCGTACACCGGGGATGCTGACCACCGGGAGCCCTTCGAGATGCAGCGCAAAGTGCGGGCCGCCAAGGTGCACTTGCAGCAACGGCCCGGCGCCAACGCCGTATTGGCTGCCGGCAACGTCGCGATGCACGCCGACGAGCGCAAGCCCTTGAATGCCGACGTACGAGTACGGCGTTGCAGCGCTTGTTAGCAACACCGCGCACGCCGCGAGCGCGCGTACGACGGCGTTACTTCTTAGCGGCATCGACAAGCACCACGCCGCGCTGACCGGAGTTGCGCAAAGTGCGCGCCGCCGCTAGCGCTGCACCGATCGGCTCTGATGGATCGAGCGCTTGGCTGACGGTGAATCCCGTCCGCGCCTTAGTCTGCGCATCGATCGGATCGCGCAGGCTCTGCGGGAGCATCGAATACTTGTCGATTAGGCTGAGCACCGGGCCGGCCTTCTCTTCGAACGTCGTCGGATCGAGCACGACCACCACGAGCTCGCGGGTCTTGCCGTTCTCCTCGTGCGAGAACACTTGAAACTGCAAACCGAGTGCCTGTGCGTGGCGATGTGCGACGTCGATACTCGAACCGCTTGCCGCAACGGTGTAGCCTTGCGGCGGATTCGCGCTGATGTCGTGGAGCCAACCTTCAAGCGTGTCGAGCGTCGCGCTCGATTCGGCGATCACCTCGCGTCCGGTGACCGCAGTCGAACCTGCACTGCCGTGCCAATCGCGTGCGGTGAGGACCGTGCTTCCGTTGTAGAGCGGAAAGTCGATTGGATTCGTGGCGGCAGCCACGGGCGAGGCCGATGCAGACGACGTCGACTGGCCCGACTGCGAACAGCCGCTGAGCAGTAGGATGAGCGCGAGTGCGCTGAGGGCTCGGTTCATGCGCGTCGCTTCGAGGAGAAGCCGCCTGGGCCCCGTAAGCGTGGAGCATGAGTTTCGAAGAGTTTTGGCCACGCTATCTCGCGGCGCACAGCGACCGGCGTACGCGCGCGTTCCACGTCGCGGGTACGATCGCTGGTACGGCGTTGGTATTTGGCGCACTCGCGCTGCGCAAACCGTGGCTGGTGCCGGTGGGACTTGCGGCCGGGTATGCCCCCGCATGGCTCTCACATGCCTTTATCGAGCACAACAAGCCCGAGACGTTCCGCGCTCCGTTCGCGTCGCTGCGCGGCGATTACCTGATGGCTTGGCACGTCTTGCGCGGATCGATTAATGACGAGATCGCGCGCACCCAAGGAGCCCACGCATGAAGCGATTTGTACTAGCATTATTTTCCGCATTGGCGCTGGCTGTCGCACCCGCAGCCGCGATGATGCCGCATTCGCCCGTCTTTATCGATGCCGATGCCGCGTCGGGCATCACCGTGAAGGCCGGCGAAGAATTCTTCATCGCGCTAGGGTCGAACACGGGCAGCACCGGCTACAGCTGGACACAGACGATGAACAACCCCGAGGTCCTCGCGTACGAGGGCAACGTCAGCCAGCCGCCGGCGGCGCAGATGCCCGGCGCGCCCGGCCAACAGATCTTCATCTATCACGCCAACCGGACTGGTACCGCAACGATCGTGCTCGCCTACACGCGTCCCTTCGAACCCGATGCTCCGCCGCAGAAGACGCTGACCTACACCGTCACCGTTCAGTAACGTGGACGACCGGCTCTCCTACGGCTCGTACCTGAAGGTCAACGAGCTGCTCGACCTGCAAGCGCCGCTCTCGCGTCCCGAGCATCACGACGAGATGCTCTTCATCGTCATCCATCAGGTGTACGAGCTGTGGTTCAAGCAACTGCTCCACGAGCTCGACGCTGTGACCGAAGCGCTCGATAACGACGAGCTGTTGCGCGTTACAAAGTATTTCCGTCGCATCCACACGATCCAGCGGCTCCTCGAATCTCAGGTCGACGTCCTCGAAACGATGACGCCGCAAGAGTTCAACGCCTTTCGCGACCATCTCAATCCGGCGAGCGGTTTCCAATCGATCCAGTTTCGCGAGATGGAGTTTCTGTCCGGCGTGCGCCGCACCGAGACGCTGGCCCACATTCAAATGGATGACGAGCAGAAGGCCCGCCTCGACAAACGGCTCGAGGAGCCCTCGCTCTACGATCACGTCAAAGCCCTGCTCGCGCGACGCGGTTACGCGACGGAAGCCGGGGCGCCGCTAGTTGAAACGTTCCGTCAGATCTACACGGACGCCGACGCGAACTACGAACTCTATCTTTTGCTCGAGGATCTGATCGAATTCGACGAGCGCTTTCTGCTCTGGCGTGGACGCCACGTGCGCATGGTAGAACGCATGATCGGTCAGCGCACGGGTACAGGCGGATCGTCCGGGGCGCAATATCTGCAAGGGACGCTCGTTCACCGCTTCTTCCCGGAACTATGGGACGTGCGTTCGCACCTCGGCAAAGGATCCTACGCATGAGCATGACGACGACGCAAGCACGCAACCGCGAGCAGTTTCCGATTCTCGCAACGGCAACGTATCTCGTCAGTCACTCGATGGGCGCCGCGCCGATCGGCGCAAAAACGGCACTCGAGAGGTACTGGGCCGAGTGGGCCGCCGAGGGACCCGAAGCGTGGGAGCAGTGGCTTCCGCGCATCGGAGAGATCGCCGACGGCATCGGTGCGCTGATCGGCGCGCAGCCCGGCAGCGTGTTTCTCGGCCCCAACGTCTCGGTGTTGCAGGCGGCACTCGCGACGTGCTTCGACTTCACGCAGACGCGCAACGAAGTCGTGTATGAGGCATTGCAATTCCCCTCATTGACCTACGTCTGGCGCGAATGGGAACGCTACGGCGCGCACATCCGCGTCGTTGGTTCCGACGACGGACGCACGATTCCGACGCAGCGCATCATCGACGCAATCAGCGAGCGCACCGCGATCGCCGTGCTCTCACATGCCTACTACGTCTCCGGCGCGATCGCCGACGTGCGCGCGATCCAGGCCCACTGCCGCAAGGTCGGCGCGATCCTGTGCGTCGACGCGTACCAAACGACGGGCGTCTATCCGTACGACGTACACGAGTGGGATCTCGACATCGTCACCGGCGGCTCGCACAAGTGGCTGTGCGGCGGCCCGGGCTGTGGATGGATCTACGCGCGGCCAGCGTTGCGCGAGCAACTCCGGCCGGCGGTGACGGGTTGGATGGCGCATGCGCGGCCGTTCAACTTTGAGGATGCTCCGATCCGCTACGCCGACTCGATGTATCGCTTCGGTCACGGTACGCCGACAATCCCCGGCTACGTCGTGGCGCAGTGCGGCCATCGCATGATCGCTGAGATTGGCGTTCCCCGCATCCGCGAGCACAACGTGCGCTTGACAACATTGATCGCGGAAATGGCGCTCGAGCGCGACTTGCGCGTCAACACGCCGCTCGATCCCGCCCAGCGCACGGGGTGGATCGGCATCGATTTCGATGACGCGGCTCGCGCTTGCCGCGAGCTGATCGCGCGACGCATCTTCCTCGATTACCGGCCGGGATGTGGGCTGCGCGTGAGCCCACATTTCTACACAACGGACGATGAGATCGTGCGGTTCTTCCGCGAGTTGGACGCCATTCGACGATGACCGCGGCGCAATCCATGATCGTCGATCACACCAAGATAGGCGCCGCGCTGCGGCGCCTATCGCTGCCTCTTGCCCTGCAGATGCTCGGCGACCAGCTGCTGGGCGTGGTCGACACGATCGTGATCGGTTACATCAGCACCGCCGCGCTGGCCGGCGTCACCGCGGCAACCACGGTCTTCTTCACCCTGATTCTCGTACTCAACGGCCTGTGGAGCGGGGTCGGCATCATCACCGCGCAACGCATCGGCGCGCATGACGTCGACGGCTTCGCACGTACGGTCCGCGCGGGCTTCCTGATTCCCGGCATCGCCGCGGTTGCGTTAACGCTCGCCAGCCTCGCCGGCGCGGAACCATTGCTCCACCTCATGCTCGGCCGTCTTCCGTCGGTACACCCCAGCGCGCTGTACTTGATCCTGCGCTGCGCTTCGCTGATCCCGATCAACGTATCGGCCACGCTGATCGTCGGTCTGGGCGCGGCCGGGAATCGCAAACTCGGTGTCTATATCCTCGGCATCATCAACCTAATCCATATCCCACTGCTCGCGATTCTCGCGCTCGGTTGGCTGACGCACCATCCCTACGGCATTGCCGGCGCCGGCGTCTCGACGCTCGCGTCAGAAACAATCGCGGCGATATTCGCGCTCTTCTACGTCGCGAGCAAGCCGATTTACCGCATCTTCGCGCAGCGCAGCATCGACGTTGCGCTCGCGTTGCGCTGCGCGTGGCTCGGGCTTCCCGAGAGCGTCTTTGGTTTCGCGCTCGTCGCACCTGATGTGGCGATCGTCGCCATGCTCGCGCCGCTCGGCGCAACGCTGGTTGCGGCGTTTCGCGCGCTCAACGTCGTCTCGGATCTCACCTTTATCGTGCCGGTGCCTTTGCAGCAAGCAACGCAGACGGTCATCGGTCAGCGCATCGGCGCCGGCGATCCGCAAGGCGCGCGCGCCTTTCTGCACAGGGCGCTGCGGACCGCGCTCGTGATCACGACGATCACCGGTGCGCTCGTCGCGCTCCTGGCGTGGCCGCTCGCATTCATTTTCACAATGAATGCCGCAGTGGCGTCGGTCGCCGCGCTCCCGATCGTGTTGCACATGGTGACGCTGCCGATCAAGGGCTGGGCTATGGTTGGACTCGCGCCGATTCGCGCTGCCGGCGATACGCGATTCTCGATGTTCGTCGGTCTGGTTTGCGGCGTGCTGGTCTTACCGATCACATGGTTTGCGATCGAACGGCTGCACATCGGCCTCTTCGCGGTGCCGGTCGCGTGGATTATCGCGTGGAGCGCGCGCGCCGCACTGACCGCGCTCAAGCTCCGCTATTCGGCCGGCGCTTGGGCCTCGGGTTTGATCGAGCCGCGTCCGTAGCCGCCATACGCAGCGATCAGCACGATCAGCGAATGGAGGGCGATATCCCATCCGTAGATCGGCACAATGCCGAAGAGCGTATTCATGATTGGGATCGCGCCGAGGATCACGAGAATCAAATAGATCCACGCAACACTGCGTAGATAGAGCACCGCCGCGTTGAAACGCAGGCTCGCGACGACACCCCACACACCGAAGATCAGGTGCAGCAGATCGTGCGCCAGGTTGAGCGGGAAGATGCCGAAGAGCATGCGATACTGCATGTCGAGGGTCACGACGAGCGCATCGAACGGCGCGACCGGCGCAATCCACGGCAGCAATCCCGCGACCGCGGCCGCGATAAACAGCAAGCCGAGGATACGAGCGATCAGCGGCGCATTCATGGCGCGTCCTTATCTCCGGGTGCAAGCACGCCCTGCAATTCCGGGTGGATCCGCCCGTTGCTCGCCAAAATGCTCCCTGCGTCTAGCCGCGCCGGACCGCCGTCGACGCGCGTGATCGTTCCGCCGGCCTCGCGCACCAACAATATGCCCGCGGCCACATCCCAGGCGTGCAGATCGAATTCCCAAAAGCCGTCGAAGCGTCCACATGCCACGAACGCGAGGTCGAGCGCCGCCGATCCATCCCGCCGTACCGCTTGCGCACGCCCGGAAGCGCGCGCGAAGTAGGCTGCGTTGCGCGCGAAGTCTGCGGGATGAAAACCCGTGCAGACCATCGCATCGGCGACGCGATCGATCGCCGATACGGCGATCGATCTTTCGCCCAGTCGCGCGCCGCTGCCGCGTTCGGCAGCAAAACATTCGTCAAGAGCGGGCGCGTAGACAACGCCGGCGAGCACCTCGCCTGCGCGCTCGTAGGCGATCGAAACGCAATAGAGCGGATAGCCGTGCGCGTAGTTCGTCGTACCGTCGAGCGGATCGATGATCCAGCGCTCGTCGCTCGTGCCGGTGGTGCGGCCACTCTCTTCAGCCAGAATTGCGGCGTTGGGAAAGTCCGCGCGCAGGCGCGCGATCACGGCGTGCTCGCTCGCGCGATCCGCAACCGTGACGATGTCGGCGCGGCGGCCCTTCTCCTCGATCTCGAGCGGACGATGCACGTGTTCGAGTAAAGCAGCAGCGCCCTCGCGTGCCGCAGAGAGCGCTGTCGATAGTGGATCAGGTGCGCGCACGCGCGAGCTTAGTTGTAGAGCGTGTAGATGGCGTTAGTGCTGTAGCTGCCCGAATCGGTCGTACCGGGTATGGTTAGCGTGAGCGTAACGCAATACGTCGTCTTGGTCGTGCCGGTAGCCATCTGCGACCAGACTTTCCCGTCGTCGGCATACACGACATAGGGTGTCGACGTGGGCATCGGCGTGGCGGCGTAGGTATTGTTCGCAAGTTCCTTGCCGCTAAAGTCCGATGCAAAATCGTTGGAAAGCCCTTGATCGAGTACCCATGTCGTCAGCATATCGACGGTGACCGTAAAGGCGCACGCATATTGAACCGTCGTTCCGGCAGTTTGGTCGAGCGTCACGCTGGAGGCAGGAGCGGCCCCAATGTCGGTATAGAGAATCGTCGCTTTCGGATTGGGCGTCACTTCAGCCTGGACCAGCACGCCATGCTGCACCTGCGCTTGCGCAACCAGCATCGAGCCGCCGTCGAAATGCAGGCTTTCGGCCCGGAAGGCGCGCCGAAGATCCGGCATTGCGCGTCGCAGCGAAACTGCGCTGATCGAAGGCCTCCCGCTCGCATCCGAGGTGTGTTGCGGGGCGTAGCCAAGCAGCGGGGTGGTCGTGGGCATCGGCGACGGGGTTACGTTGACGATGATCGTGAAGCCGATTTGTGCCTGCTGCGTGGCGATCGTTGCCTTCACCGGCTGCGTGAGGGCGATGCCAAGCACCACCAAGCCGATTGCAACGAGCAGTAACCGAAAACGATTCATAGGCCAACCACCGTGTAGACGATCCAGACGTAGTAGTTGCCGGACGTCGCGCTCGGCGGCACCTTAAATTCATAGTCGTAGTAGTAATTGTTGTTCGCGAGGGTGCTCTGTACGACCGGACTCGGATAGCCCGCACCGTAGGTGATCGTGGCGGGAGTGGTGACGTTATCGCCTCCGCCCGAGACTGTGCCTATGAGGTCTTGGGAGAACGGCAATCCCGGCGTGAAGCCGGTATTTGAATCCGAGGTCGCACCGCTATTGACGTAGTACAGCGCCTGCGCTGGATACGTGCTGCTATCGGTGCTGTTGGTGATCGTCGTTGCGGCTTCGCCATAAACGTCGAAGCCGTTGACGTCATTGGTCGTTATTACCAGTTTCGCCGCGTACTTATAGAGATACGTATCGCCGGCGATCGTCTTGCCGAAATCGACGGTGCCTGCGCCCACGCCGGTTGCGCCGGGGCCGGTCGTCGGTGCGGGCTGCGTGCCGAAGGTCGCAATGACCGCTCCGTAACCGGTGTAGTAATTCGGCGTCAGCGCGAAGTTTATGATAGGGGTGCCGTGCCACGCGACGGTGACGGGTCCACTTGCGGACGGTGTCGCGGCGCCGGCCGGGGACAAGATCACAACCAACGCCGCCGCGGCGAAAACTGTGCCAAGCAATCCCAGGAGATACCGTTTCATCGAAGTGTCCTACACGCTCCCTGTGTTACCATTTGTTATCGCCTAGTGGACTTCGAAGTTGATCTCACCGCCGGTTTCGGTTTTGCCGCCGTAATCGACCGTGGCGATCGCCTGATACGTGCCCGATTCGAGCGACTTGCCCGAGAGTTCGATGAGCCGCTGCCCACCGCGCTCGACCAGCATGTTGTCAGGCATGTTAACCTGATAGACCACTGCGCCGTTCTTTTGCACGGTCACCTGCCCGCGCAGGTACTCGTGTGCATTTCCACTGTTCTTGAAGAGCACGCGGTAGATTTGACGTCCCGCGGCCTTCGAACTCGACATCTTCGTAATCGCTCCGTTGATCGTCACCGTATTTGGTATGGTGATGTACAACTTCGCCGCGATTCGAGCCGAGAAGGCCACGCCACCGCCGCGCCGCTCGGGCCTCGTTTGGAAGAACACGACTCCTGCGTATTCTCCCGAGAGCTTGTCGTCACTCGGCATCGCGATCGTGAGCTGCACTTGCTGCGACGTCCCCGATGGGATGTCGAACTCGCGCGGCCGGATCGATGCCCACTTGAGCAACGAGTTCTCGTTCGTGCCGATCTTTTCGAATTCGTAGTTTCCGGTTTCCGAGAGCGAAAAGTCCGACAGCGAAGCCAAGATGTGAACCGAACTTCCACTATTGTTGGCGACCGTGACCGGCACGTTGTACGTGGTGCCGGGCGGCATCGCCGCTTCGAATTTTCCTGGAGTTACGGTGATCCCGAGTGCGATGGTATCCCCGGTCGCCGTCACTCCCGCGAAGAGAATGAGGAGAGCAACGAGTAACGTCGTCAGTCGCTTCAACTGCAGCATATCTCGCCTCCCTTCGCCGCGGAACGTTGTCCGGTCCCGCGACGAAGGGCGCTCTTCCTCAGTTCTTAGGCGGTCTGGTAGGTGTAGGTAACGGTGAGGGTCTGCTGCCCGCTCTGCATCTGCGGGCCCATGACCAGCACGAGATCTTGGTTATAATCCGAGCCGGTCGTCGGGCCGGTTGACGTAAGGATCGTCGATCCGGCCGACGTGATCGGATAGTCGCCGCCCGGGCAGGCCGTTGCTTGAACCGTGCTGACGATCGAGGGCACCGACGCGTTCGAGGTGTGCGTCGAGGCGGTCCACGCCGTGTTACCGGTCGTGCTCCAGGCGCTGGTCGGGACGATGCAGAGGAGCGAGCCACCGTTGCCGCCGAGACCGTAATCCGTCGGAGCGTTGGCCTCGTTCACCGAGAGTGCGCCACCGGCGCTGTCGTTCGTCACGACGTAAGCGTCGACCGCGTTCTCTTCGAGGCAGTCGGTGTACTTGGTGCTATCTGCGACGACCAAACCGAAGTTCACCGTCTTGTTGGCTGAGGCATCGATGCTGCCACCGGTGTTGCCATTGCATTGACCGAGGCCTGCGTTGGCATTTTCCCAGATGTCATTCGAGGGCGCAGCCCAGTGGGTCTGCGACGCCGAGGTCTGCGTGAACATGTTCAGGGTTATCGTGATGGCGTAGTTCCATTCGACGGTCACGCTACCCGAAGCGCTAGGGTTCGCGGCAAGAGCCGGAGCCGCTGTTGAGAGAAGAGCGCTCAGTGCGACGAGCGCTGCGAGGCGTTTAGTATTCATGGTCCTTTCACCGTATGCGCGAGATCTGCCGTCCATGGC
>JBAUEZ010000204.1:0-16273 GCA_049678885.1 Candidatus Aquilonibacter sp.
GACCCGTGGGCATCGTTGCGGCGCGCAACCGCGCTGCTCGACCTGCTCGCAAAGAGGCTCGTTGCCAAGCCCGACGTAGCATCGGTCGAACTCTTCACGGATGAGGAAGGCAAACCGGTCATCGAGCTGGTCGTCGATCCGGAAGATTTGGGCAAAGTGATCGGTCGCAACGGACGCGTTGCCCAGGCGCTGCGCACGATCGTGCGAGCGACGGCGGAGGGACGCGTTTCGGTCGATATTCTCGATGCGGAAGAAGCGGCCGCGATCGATGAAGGTCCAACCGACGCCGCAGAATGAGATGCCGGTCGGCCGGATCGCCGGCCTCTTCGGCGTGCGAGGTGAACTTAAGTGCGACCCGACTTCGGCGGGTCGCGCGCTGTTTGTGCCCGGCGCCCAACTGCGGTGCGCGGGTGAAATGGTGACGATCGAGAGCGTACGCGAACACAAAGGCCGTTTGTTGATTACGCTCGCGCAGGCGCATGACGCTACCGAGGCGGAGCGCTTTATCGGGGCGACGTTCGTCGCGTCGCGCGAAGAGCTCGACGTCGAACCCGGCGAGTATCTCGACGTCGATCTGGTGGGATGTGCGGTCGTCGATGCGAACGGCACGCCCTACGGTGCCGTTGAGCGCGTAGAACACTATCCGGCAAGTGACATGCTCGTGGTCGGCGGACGCCTGCTACCGATGGTCGGCGCCTTCATCAAGAACATCGATATAAAAAAACGGGAGATCGTCGTCGACGATCTCCCGCATGGATTATTGGATGGAGAACCGCTAGCCTAGCCGTTGTTCTCCGGGTGGTCGTTGTGGTACGCGTCTACCGCATCGAGGACCGCCTTTGCGTAGTTGTCGTCGGTTTCGGTGTTGGTGTAGAGCACTGCTCCGAAGCAGGTGTAGATGTTCAAGGTGAACGTGTAGCTTTCGTGCGCGCGAATCCCGCCGACGTGCTGCGCGTTGAGCGTTCCTGAAGCGATCGTGTTATCGCGCGAGTTGCCGCAGATCGAGTCGGCCGACTTCGAAACGTTGCCGGTTGCCACGCCTGACATCACCGCATTGTAATACACGTTCATCGCGCGATAGAGATCGCCGGTTGCGGTATTGACCACGTTCGATTGGGCGTTGCCGGCCAGGCGTACGACGAGTACACCGCGCGTGGGTTTCGACGGTGTTGCCGTCGCGGCAGGCCCGGCCGTCGCCTTGGTTTTCGGCTTGTGCGAAAAGAGATCGCCAAGTACGTTGGTAAGTGACGTCGACGCGCCCGCACTTGCCGATGGCGTCGGCGTGTTGGCCGGCCCGGCGTTGATCTCGGGGCGTTCGACGCCCGCGGCCTCGAGCACGACCTTTCGCGAGGTGAGCGCTTGCGACGCGACGTCGTTGACGTCGGCGATGTTCGTCGTCGTCGAGTAGACGCTGATATCGCTGTTGACATCGACTACCTGCGTGACGATCGCCGCGGTTTGACCGATCGGCTGAATGTAGCCGCTGATGTAGTAGTCGGCGTGTTGCACGTGCGCGTACTTCTGATAGTCGACGCGTTGGATGCCGCTCGGAATTGCAAGCACCTTGACGCCGCCGGTCTGCGTCATCACTTGCGCGAAAATCTGCGCGACCGCGGTTCCGTACCGCGGGTCGATATCCGAGGGGGCCTCAAAGGGGTAGACCAGCACAGTGGGCACGGTCGTCCCGAGCAGGGTTGGTGCAGCCGTCGGCGCCGCCAGGGGGGTGGCAAGCGGCTTCGGGGTCGCTGCAAGAAGCAGCGCGCCGGCAAACAACAGAAACACAGCGAGGTGACGGCGCAACGGCACTTCCTTTGCTAAATCGTCGATGCTACGTGGTTAACGAACGCCGCAAGCGCATCGTTCACATGACCAGGGCGTTCCGCCATCGCGAGATGCCCGGCTCCCAGCACTATTCGCGCCGAGGCGCCCGGTATCCGGTCAGCCAGCGCGTTGGCGAATTTCGGCGGCGTGAGCACGTCGCGCTCCCCGGTTAGCGTTAGGAAGGGAAGGGCCACCTCTTCGAGTCGGTCGATGCGGTTGAAGGCATCGCACGCGCGAAAGTCGCGTAGCGTCTGCGCCTGGCCGACGTCGCGCATCATCGCAGTCGAAGCGTGCAAACGTTCGGGCGTTGGTTCCGCGTAGAAGTGTTGTGGAAGCTCGCGTGACGCGGCGTCAAAGTTGCTTTCGAGTTGCTCGAGGATTGCCGGAGCAACGCGCAAACGTGCGCCGGACGAAAGCATCACGACGGCGCGCACGCGCGGCTCACGACGTAACGCAAGCTCGAGCGCGATCGCGCCACCCATCGAGTGCCCGCAGAGCACGATGTCGCGCAAGTCTCGCGCGCGCAGTTCGTCCGCCACCGCGTCCGCAAACGCCTCGACGCTCGCCGGCTCGCCGGGCGTCGTATGGCCGGGCAACGTCAGTGCGAGCGCGTGCGGTAAGGCCGCAGTCTGCGCCGCAAAGACCGCGCCCGTACATCCGGCGCCATGAACGAAGACGATCTGCACTAATGCTTCGCGGGTGTCTGCGCCGGAATGTCGATCACCAAATCGGCCTGCTCGAGTTCCTGCGTTTCGTCGCCAAGGTGCCACGCTGCCGAAAACTCTGCGCCGTAAAAAAACAGCGACCCGATAACGTAGAACCATAGCAAGAGCGCAAGCGGCACGGAGAGCGCCCCGTAGATCTGCGTGAAGTTGATGTGCAGCGTGTACTGTGTGAAGGCAACCTGCACGATCGGCCAGAGAATCGCGACGAGCACCGCCCCCGGCAACGAGAAGCTCCACGAAATACGGCGGTTAGGTAAGAATCGATAGAGTACCATCGTGACTACGAAGACGAGCAGCAACGAGATCGTGTAAGCGCCGAAGTGCGTGAACCCCTGGCGGTCCGGCACCTGCGCGAGGCGTAGCACGATCGCCACACCGATCGGGAGCGCCATTGCGACGATGAGGATCAACGCCATCACCGGCAACATGATGATCGAGAGCGCGACGTTGTGAAAGAATGGGCGTACCGCCGGGACACCGAGCGCGCGGTCGAGCGCGAAGGCAAGCGCCATAAAAAGATTCTTGCTCGACCACACCAGGAACGCCAGCGCAATGATGCTGCTAATGCCGCGTCCGTAGATGTACGTCTGCAGGTTTGCCGCGACGAATTCATGCAGCGTTGGACTAAAGGTCCCGAGGAAATTCAGCACCCGTTCCTGAGCATACGGGAAGATGACCGACGCAAGCCCCAAGATGAGGACGACCAGCGGAAAGAGGGCAAAGATCGCATTGAACGCGACCGCTTGCGCCAAGAAGGCGCAGCCGTCTTTTGAGAAGCGCAGGCTTGCGTCGTGCAAGCAGGAGATGAGTCGTCCCATCGGATGCGGTATATCGCTAAGAAGTGATGTTATTCCCACCGGGGGCCGCCATCACGGTCGCGATCGATGGCCGCCCGGTGCTAGCGTACCACGCCGCGTACCTGTATGGCGGGCACGTATATGCGCCGCTTCGGCCGTTCGTTACGCGTCTTGCGTACCGTCTTTGGTACGAGGGCGACTCGCTGATCATCATGCGCGGCGATCGCCAGGTACGCGTTTATCTGCGGCCGCGTCAACCTACCGCGCTCGATGCGGTCTACGTTCCGATCGCGAGCGTCTTGCGTGCCCTCGGCGTCGCGGTCTGCTACAAGAGCGGTCATGTCGACGTGCGCGCGCGCTACCTTCCACTCACCTCGCCGACGCCGTTTGATGCAGCGCTTCCCTCTGCAGCACCACAGGCTGTATTTACGCCGGTGCCGGTACCGACGCCACGTCCGGTGTGGACGGGATCGCCATTGCCGCGGCGCACGCCGCTTCCGATCACGGAGCCAACGCCATCATGATTGCTTCATTGTTGGTCGCAGGTGCGGTTGTATTTCCGGCGGCCGGCACGTACGCGTATGAGATCAACACGCCGTCGGGCAGACGCTTCCATACGACCGTGGTCATAGCCCGGGCAGCCGATGGTGTAACCACGCATGAAACGTTCGGCGATACGAACACGATTGCGACAACCGCGCAGCACTTCGACAACAGCCTGCATGAACGATGGTTTGCGGCGACGCAGGTCGGCAGCGGTAATTCACTGACGATCACGTTTTCAGGCGCATTGGCGATTTACAACACCGGTGGCAAAGTGCTCAAGGCGCCGCTCAAGGACCCGGCGTGCGTGCTCGTCGAGGATAACGTGCTCACGTCTGCGGTGATGCTTCCTGCGGTGCTGCGCACCACGAATGCCGAGCATTGCACCTTCGCCTACTCGACGTCGGTGCAAACGGTCGTCGCGGACGTTGTCAACGCACCGGCGGAAGCTCGGCCCGCGCGCGCTGCTGCGGCGGATGCGTCGGTCACCGTACAGATCGGCGGAATCACCGAAACCGTGTGGTACGATCCGCGGACGCTGATTCCGGATTACGTCGATTTCGGCGCAGAAGCCGGCTACGCCGTGCTAATTCGATGACTGTTGCGTAGCCGGCCGGCGCACGAGCAGATTGAGGGCTGCAAGGACGATCGCTGCGCCCATGAATATCGATGCCCACTGCGGCGAGCTCAAGAACGTGAGGCCCAGCAGGCTATCAAGGGAATACGCACCGCCTCCAACATACGCGACGGCCACGGCTCCCGCGATATACGCGGAGTTGAGCTCCCAACCGCCGTTAGTTATGAAGAACCCCTTGCTGATGTGTACGCTGAAGATCGCGACGAGCATCACCATGACGATCGTTGCCGGACCCAGCGCGCCGAAGAGCCCAAGCGCGGTCAAGAGGCCGCCTCCCGTTTCGCCGAGACCGGCAAAGAGCGCAAACGTGCGGCCCGGTCGAAAGCCGAGGTTTTCAAGGAACCCCCCGGTTGCGGTCAAGCCATAGCCGCCGAAGAAACCGAACTTCTGGGCGCCGTGGGCCGCTAAACTCAAGCCCACGACTAGCCGAACGAAGAGCAGAGCCGCATCCATCTGGGACCTCCAGCCTATATTGTCTTGGCTACCTACTTATGGTAAGTTAATACCAAGACCGTATCACGGTCGACAAGCTATGTCAACGAACCCTACGCCCCAACCACACGACAACACTTCGGACAGCACGCTCTGCCCGCGATTTCATCGCGCGGTCGAATTGATTGGCCGCCGCTGGACGGGCGCGATCATTCGCGTGCTGCTCGGTGGCCCACGCCGTTTCAACGAATTGCTCGCCGCAATTCCCGGTATCTCCGACCGTTTGCTGACCGAGCGTTTGCGCGAACTCGAGCACGAAGAACTGATCGTGCGCCGCGTCGAGCCCGGTTCGCCGGTGAAAGTGATTTACGAATTGACGTGCGCGGGAGCCGAGTTGCAAGAGGCGCTCGATGCGCTCGGGCAGTGGGCCGAACGCTGGCTGGGAATACCAGCGGAAGTCTAGCGTGTTAGGGACTGAACGAGTACGAACGTAATTCCCTGCGCTTGCAGCTGGGGGATCATGTCGCGCACCGCTTCGAGCGTGGTGGCGCGCGGGTGTCCGATTGCGATTGCGCTTCCGGTGCGCTCGGCAATCGACGCAGCCTCGCGCAGCTGCCCTTCGGTGTATGCGACATCCTCTTTGTTATCGAGAAAGACGTCGCGTGAGGCAGAAGGGATGCCAGCGCCACTTGCGATTTGTGCGCCGACCGACGCAGCGTTCGTGCGCGAGTCGATGAAGAAGAGATTGCCGTGTTGCGCGAGCACTTGCATCACGTCGCGCATGACGCGCGGATCTGCACTCGCCTTACTGCCTTCGTGATTGTTCACGCCTTGCGCGAGCGGCACTTGCGCAAGGTCATCCTGAACCTGCGCGACGATCTGCGCGTCGGTCATCGACGTTTTCACTTCGCCCGGACCCGGATAAACGCCCGAGAGCGGTTCCATCGGGAGGTGGAGCATCACGCCCTTCCCGGCGTCGTGCGCTTCCTGCGCAATCTCTGCAGCCGCGTGCACGTGCGGCAGGACCGAAAGCGTGAGTGGAACCGGCAGCGCGATGTAGCCACGCTCGATATCGACCCATTGGCCGCAGTCATCGATGATCAGCGCGAGCTTTGCACCACTGGGATTTGGCAACGGCGCTGCACTCGGCGTCGCACTTGGCGTTTCCGCGGTCGGCGCGGCGGTTGCCGTTTCGAGTTGCGCTGTCGACGTCACGGTCGCTTGCGCGACCGGCGGCGCCGACGGCGGCGGTTGATGTCTTGGCCGCAGCAGGTACCAACCGGCTGCGCAGGCGATGATGAAGAGCAGTAAGAGCGAGAGCATGCCGCCAAAGGGGCGGCGCCGCGCACGGCGTTTCGACACGAAGGTGGCTCGTTCGCATCAGTTCGCGTTTGACCTGCGGAGGTTCGCACATGGCAGTACAAGCTCGTTCCACGTCGTCGCTCCTGGGATCAGCGATTATTGCCGGGATCATCGGCGGCATCATCGTCGACTCGTTTCTGTCGATTTCGCACCATATCTCACCGATCGTACTGTGGACCGGCATGGCGGAGACCGTCGCAGGCCTCGGTAGTCCGTGGTGGATCGGCGTGATCGTGCACGCCATCACTTCGATCGTGTGGGCCGTGCTCTACCTCTATGTCGTGAGCGCGATCGGGCAGCTGAAGAATTGGCTGGTAGTCGGAATTGCGTGGGGCCTCATCGTGAACGGCGTGATGACACTTATCGTTTCGCTGAAGACCGGCGCGCCGTGGGGCTCGGTCTTTATGACCGATGTGCTTGGGACGGCGGTGTTCTACGCGCTGCCTATGGCATTCTATCTGGCACGTGCATCGCGCGCAGTTGCTACTTGACATTCGCGTCGTTGCGATAACGACAAACATTCCTGGGCCGCTTGCAGCCGCGCGTTTGCGCGCGCTGGGCGCGAGCGTCACCAAGATCGAACCGCTCCGCGGCGATCCGCTTGCTGGGGCAGCGCCCGCATGGTATGCGGAGATCGTTAGCGGTATGGAGATCCTGCAGTTCGATCTACGCGCGCCAGAAGCAAAGGCGCTGCTCGACGAACGCTTGCGCGACGCCGACCTGTTGCTAACCGCGATGCGCGCGCGTTCGCTGGCAAACGCCGGGCTTGATTGGCCGACGTTACATGCGCGCTATGCGCGCTTGTGTTGCGTCACGCTCACCGGCGAAGCTCCGCCGCATGACGACCGCGCCGGACATGACCTCACCTATCAAGCGCGCGCAGGGACGATTGCGCCGCCGGCGATGCCGCGCGTGCTGGTCGGCGACATGGCAGCCGCCGAGCGCGTCGTGAGCACCGCACTCGCGCTGCTCTTGCAGCGCGAACGCAGCGGCGTTGCCGGTCAGGCCAGCGTTGCGATCACCGATGCCGCCGCAGATTTTGCCAAGCCCTATGAAGCGGGCCTTACCCAACCCAGCGGTGAGCTCGGCGGCGGTCTCGCCGTCTACAATATCTATCCGGCACGCGAGGGTTGGGTCGCCGTCGCAGCGCTCGAGCCGCATTTCATCGAGCGGCTGCAAGCGATGCTCGGGGTGGAGCAGCTGGATGCCGACACGCTGCGCGCCGCGTTTGTCCGGCGCAGCGCGCAGGAGTGGGAAGCGCTCGCGCAGCACCACGACCTGCCGCTTGCGGCGATTCGCTAACATTTAATTAGAGGAGAAATACGCGCGTGAACATTGCCGGAAAAACAATCCTCGTCACGGGGGGCAGCTCGGGTTTGGGAGCGGCATGCGTCCGTGAATTTTCCGGCGGCGGCGCAAATGTCGTGATCGCCGATATCACTGAACACGGCGCGCAACTTGCGCAGGACTTGGGTGCGCGTGTGCGCTTCCAAAAGACCGATGTGACCGACGAGGGCCAGGTCAACGCGGCTATCGCGCTTGCCGTCAAGGACTTTGGCGCGCTGCACGGCGCGATCAACTGCGCCGGTATTGCCACGGCCGAACGTGCCGTCGGCAAAGAGGGGCCGCAGCCGCTCGCGCACTTTACCAAAGTTATCTCAGTCAATCTGATCGGCACATTCAACGTGATTCGTCTCGTGGCCGCGCAGATGATGAAACAGCCCGCGGAACCCGGTGAAGATCGCGGGGCGATCGTCTGTACCGCGTCGGTGGCTGCGTTCGACGGGCAGATCGGACAGGTCGCGTACGCGGCGTCGAAAGGCGGGGTCGCCGCAATGACGCTGCCGCTTGCACGCGAGTTCGCGCAATCGCAGATTCGCGTCTGCAGCATCGCGCCCGGGTTGTTCGATACGCCGATGCTCGCCGGCTTGCCCGAGGCGGCACGCGAGTCGCTAGGCAAGCAAACGCCGTTTCCGGCGCGTTTAGGCCAGCCGCGCGAGTACGCGGCGCTGGCTCACCACATCTTCGAGAATCAGATGCTCAACGGCGAGGTCATCCGGCTAGACGGCGCGATCCGCCTCGCACCGCGTTAACTCTTTGCGACCACTCCCATCGGAGCGGCGTTTTCGTTCACAAGTGCCGGGAATTTCGTGCGCAATGCGCGCAGCTTCGGCAGATCGTTGTAGACAATGTAGGGACTGTCGGGGTTGTGGACGAGGTAGTCCTGATGGTAGTTCTCGGCTGGATAGAAGCCGGAGAGCGCCGCGAGCTTGGTCACAATCGGCGCGGGGTAGACCTTACGTTTTTCAAGCGACGCGATATAGCGCTGCGCCTCATCGCGTTGCTGCGCGCTGGTGTAGTAGATTTCGGAGCGATATTGTGAGCCTTCGTCTGGACCCTGATAGTTGAGCTCGGTCGGATCGTGCGCGACCAGGAAATAGACTTCCAGCAATTGCTCGAAGGACACCTTACTCGGGTCGTAGGTGACATCGACGGATTCTGCATGACCGGTTGTGCCGGTGGAAACCAAGTCGTAGTGGGCGGTGTAAGCTGCGCCACCCGAGAAGCCCGCGACGACGTGCGTCACACCGCGCACGGATTCGAAGACGGCCTGCATGCCCCAAAAGCAGCCGCCAGCCAGCACGACGTGCTCGGTCGCGGCGCTTGCCGGCGCGGCTGTAGCGGTTGCCGAAAAAATGGCGGCCAGTGCGGCCAGTGCGAAGGCACGAAAACGAATCATGCTAGAAGTACGTTTCTCCGAATGCGTTGGATGACTTCCCAGGAATCCCAAAGATCGCACCGGATACCATAATGAAGAACATGAGACGCTCGGGCTTGGTTCCATTGCTTGCGCTTGCAGCGCTGGCGTTTGCCGCCGTTGGACTCGGTGGTAACGCGCCCGCGGCATCGCAGCCGGCGAAGTCGCTCGCCGCGGCACCGACGCCCCTTCCTTCGCCCGACGACCTGCTCTCGGAAATCCGCACGCAATTCCGTTCGCATCGGCCGCCGCCACCGTTTGAAACGTACACGATCGTGCGCAAGCAGATGACGAACTACGGGTATCCCGACTACGTCGATACCTACACCGATCACGTGTGGTATCGCTCCGACGATCACGGTGCGCTGCGACGGCGTATCAGCACTCTCGGCGATGTTGGACCGATGACCTTCGACCGCCCGATCTTCAACGCGGCGACCGATCCAGGGCCGCCGACCGCCGACGTCTTCGAGCCCGCGCCGTTGCACACGTACGCGCCGACGTTCGTGCCGACGCCCGAGGCCTCGCTGCCTCCGATTATCGCCACGGTCAAGGTGCATGCGGAGTTCGACTACCGCGTCACCAGCGTCGTGCATGAGGGTGACGAGTTACACCTGACGCTGGTTCCGCGCCGCGATCCCAAGCGCAATCGCTTGCGGGAGATGTGGGTCGATGCCAAGACGCTCGACCTGCGCAAGCTTGTTGCGACCGATACGCTTTTCATTCAAGGAGGGCCCGAGTATCCAGTCCTCTTCACGATGGAGTTCACGATGTACGAAGGCATCCCGGTGATCACGCACATTCACGGCGTGGTGTACGGGGGCTACGACGGCGACGGACAAACGGTCGACTACGACTATAAGAATCTGGTGTTTCCGGCGTCACTCCCAGCGTGGTATTTTAACGCGCGCGACTACGCGCAACATATCAATGAGGCGCCCGATCCTCCTGATGATGCCGCGGGCGGCAACTAGCAGGCGCGGTTCAACGAAGTTCTTGCGCGATTTCAGCGGCCAATCTCGCGTTGGCCCGTACGAGCGCAATATTGGCTTCGAGACTGCGCCCCTGCGTACGCGCAAAGATCCGATTGAGCAACCAGGGCGTGAGCGCTTTTCCGCTGATCCCTTCGCTTCGCGCGTCGGCCACTGCAGCTTGGATGATCCTTGAGATGAGCTCGCCCGGAATCGCCGCTTGCGCGGAGATCGGATTGGCAACCAGCAAGCCGTTTTTGATGCCAAGCTCGCGTGCGCTCCTGAACATTGCGGCGATGCTTGCGACGTCGTCGAGCCGGTGCGGTGCGGGCAGGCCGCTGGAGCGGCTCCAAAATGCGGGAAATTCGTCGCTGCCGTACACGATCGTCGGCACACCCAGCGTTTCGAGAACTTCTAGCGTCTTCGGCAAATCGAGAATCGCTTTTGCCCCGGCACAGACGACGATAACGGGCGTGCGTGCGAGTTCGCTCAAGTCGGCGGAAATGTCCATCGTCGTTTCGGCACCGCGGTGTACGCCGCCGATGCCGCCGGTTGCAAAAACCGCGATGCCCGCGTGGTGCGCGCAAAGCATCGTCGCAGCGACGGTTGTTGCGCCGCTGCGGCCGGTCGCGAGCGCATAGGCAAGATCGGCTCGGCTCAGCTTGAGCATGTCCTGCGCGGTAGCTACGCGTTCGAGCTCGATCTCGTCCAGGCCGACGCGGATCGTACCGTCGAGCACGGCAATCGTCGCCGGCGTTGCGCCGGCAGCGCGTATGTCGGCCTCAACGTCGCGCGCGGTCTCGAGGTTGCGCGGATACGGCATGCCGTGCGCGAGGATCGTCGATTCGAGCGCGACGACGGGCCGGTGCTGCGCGAGCGCGTCTGCGACCTCGGGCTTAATCTGCACGGCGTTCATCGAGTGCGCGCAATGCTTCTTCGAGCAGGTTGCGCACCATTTGCGGATCGTCGACCGCGTCGACGTCGAGGAAGAATTCGAGGCCGCCGCCGTGCTCGCTGAAGACCGTCTGGCCGGCGGGTCCGTCGATATAGCCGTCGATCACGTAGGGCACGACTTCTCGCGAGATGCCTTTCACGTGGATAGGTTCAAGTGCGTGAGCGTGCACGGAGCCGCGTACGAGTGCGTAGGTTTCGTAGCTGACGACGATCGTGCCCGGTTCGGCAATCGGTTCGAGTCGTGCGGCCAGGTTCGCCTCTGCGCCGATGATCGTATAATCCATGCGCTGCGCCGAACCGAAGTTACCGACGTTGCAGTAGCCGGTATTGATGCCCATGCGCACCTGAAACGGATGTTCGATCCCAGCGTTGCGCCAGCGCGCGTTGAGTTCGACCAGGCGCGCTTGCATAGCAAGCACCATGAACACGCACGCGATCGCATCTTCGGCTTCGCCATTGCTCTCCGGATCGCCGAAGAACACCAGGATCGCATCACCGACGAACTTGTCGACCGTCCCGCCGTAACCGAGCGCGATCGCCGACATCTCGGTGAAGTATTCGTTGAGCAGGACGGTTAGTTGCTCGGATTGGAGCCGTTCGCTCGTCGATGTGAAGTCCTTGATGTCGGAGAAGAAGATCGTCAGCTTCTTGCGCTTGGTGACGAGTTCGGCGCTAGATTTCCCGCTGAAGATTGCGTGATAGATCTGCGGCGAGATGTAGCGCGAGATCTTCTCCGAAATAGCAGCGACCGATGCATACGCGGTTTGGACGGCATTGGACTGCCGGCGTAAGAGCGCGAAGGCTGCGAATCCGAGGATTGCAAGAAAAATGAAGTAGATCAGCAGATACCTGAACTCGCCGATGTTGTACGCGACGGGCTCGGTGACGATTAGTTCCTGTATGCCACGCACGTCGCCGACCTTCCAATCGTGCTTCGTGCTATCGGGATTGGCGTTGTGGCACGCGACGCAACCGGCATGCATCACGATCGGCGTCACGTAGCTCACCTGCGAGCTCATGCCGTTCCAACTGACGTTGGTCAATGCCTGATGCGGATTTTTCTCGAGCGAAGCGAGTGATGCGTTCTCGAAAGCATCGAACGGATGCGGTGCGGTCCACCGAAACGGGAATTTCGAGATGAAACGGTAGCGATAGGTGCTTTGCTCGTTCCCGACGATGTGGCCGAGCCGGAGCGAAAACTCGGCTGGAATCGGAATGCCGCCGGGATGTTCGAGAAAGTGGGCGGTAACAAAAGCGTGCCCGTCTGCCGCAAGCACGCGATCGACGATATTGGTCGCATAAAACGAGCGGATTCCGGTAATCACGGTTGAGAGGTTGGTTGCCTGGGCGGTTAGGCTGGAGCTGGTGATATCGCGAAGGCCCAACCACGTGGCAAGCGGGAGCCCAATAAGGACCATCGCCACCAGTAAGGCCATCACCGGGGCCAGCGCGCGTGGTGCGCCTTGGTGGTCCCTCAGAATTGTAAAGCTCCTGTAAGCAAGCCTCTGGTATATTGGTCTCAGGCCAAATAGACGAGGGAAACCTTCTTCGGTGGACGTGAACCTACACCCCGGAGGTGTACGGGTGCAGTCGGCACGGATTCTTCGCGTGGGCGGCAGTGCAGCCGAAAACCAAACGCTCGAGGCGCTCCTTCGAGGAGCGGGATATCCGGACGTTCGGACGGCGGCAGTTGCCGACGCAATCGAGACTATAGTGTCTCGCGATGTGGATCTTGTGTTGCTGGATTTGATTCAACCCAGCAACGATGTATTCAACGTGCTCCGCGCAGCGCAACCGTTGAATGGGAAGACCAGCCGCGTTCCAGTAATTGTGACGGCGCCGGTCAGTGCGAACGATCGGGTGCAATCGTGTTTGCAGCGCGGTGCGGAAGACTACATCACGACGCCGTTTGACGCGACGAACGCGTTGGTGCTCACCAGGCGCGTCGAGCTGTGCGTCCAGCGAAAGCACCTGCGCGAATTCACGATCCGTCTGCGCGCAGCGAAGAACGACGACACCGCCGTGGGCGAGCTCTATTCGAGCGCCTCGAATAAATTTGTGCCGCGTGAGTTTCTCGAGCATCTCGGTCGCAAGACGATTGCCGACGTGCGCCTAGGCGACCACGTCCAGCGCGAGATGAGCGTGTTTTTCTCCGATATTCGCGAGTTCACGCGCATGTCCGAGGGGATGACGCCGCAGCAGAACTTTGATTTCCTCAACTCATACCTCAAGCGCGCGACGCCGATCGTGCGCGCCAATCACGGCTTCATCGACAAGTACATCGGCGACGCGATCATGGCGCTCTTCCCACGCGAACCCGCCGACGCGCTGCGCGCGGGGATCGAGCTTCAGCGCGAGCTGGTGAAGTACAATCAGGGACGGATGAAGGCGGGCTACGAGCCCGTGCGTATCGGGATTGGCCTGCATTGCGGCGAGTTCATCCTTGGCACGATCGGCGAAGAAGAACGCATGCAGACGACGGTTATCGCCGATGCCGTGAACGTTGCTGCGCGAATCGAGGGCCTGACGAAGGTCTTCAAAGTGTCGCTGCTGGTCGGCAAGCCGATCGTCGATAGGCTCAAGCCGGGACATGGGTTCAAGCTGCGCCATCTCGGTGCGGTCAAGGCCAAAGGTAAGTCACGTAACGTCGAGATCTACGAGTGCTTCGACAACGACCCGGTTGAGCTGATGGATCACAAGCTCAATAGCGGCGACCTTTTTGCCAGTGCCGTCAACCAATATCGCGAGGCGCTCTTTATCAGCGCCGGCAAAACGTTCCAGCGGGTGGCGGAGCTCAACCCAAACGACACGGTTGCGGCGCATTACCGGGACAGTTGCTCGCTTGCTGTGATGAAGGGCGGGGGCCCCGCCTTCGACGGCGCCGAGCGCATGGAGACAAAGTAGCTAGCTTCAAGCCGTTCTCAGAGTTAAGGATCAGATTAAAGGTCGCCGACGCCGGCGACTTCCCAGAGGTCCGCGACGTTGACGCGATGCAACTGTACGCAAATACCTATGGGAGTGCATCTAGTGCACAGATCGATCGCCCGAGCGCCCTTCGCCCTCATTCTCGCCGCAACGCTCGCGGCTTCTTATGTAGGCGTCGCCGCGCCGGCGCGTGCGCAAGACGACCAGTCTCAGGCGCCGCCGTCTTACGCACAGACGGCAGCGCCGTCGGTCGCGCGCCTCTCAGACGTCGAGGGTTCCGTCGCGCTCAAACAAGGCGATTCGGCCGAGCAGACAGCTGCCGTCGCAAACGCGCCGATAGTTGCCGGCGATTACCTCACAACCGGTGCCGATGGCCGGGCCGAGGTCCAGCTCGATGCGAACACGCTGATCCGCGCCGGAACAAATGCGCAACTGCGGTTCACGCAACTCGATGGCGCGAATGACGTAGCGCAGGTTGCGGAAGGTTCGGTTGAATTGCGTGTTTTCGCTACCGGGCAGGACAACGTGCAGGTGCAAACTCCCTCGGTCGATGTGGAACCGCAGGAGGCCGGCGCCTATCTGATTACCGTGACGAGTGACGGCAACACGCAGGTCACCTCGCGCAGCGGTAGCGTCGCGGTTGTTACGCCGCAAGGCTCGCAACAAGTTCTGCCGGGCCGTACGATGGTGGTGACCGGCCAAGCGAGTAGCCCGCAGTATCAATATATCGACGAGATCGCGCAGACCGACCTGGAAGCGTGGGGAGACCAGCGCGACCAAATGATGATCGCCGCGAACAGCGCGCAATCGCAGTACGTGCCGAGCGACATGACCGGCAGCACCGATCTCAATCAATACGGGAATTGGGTCGACATTCCGGGTTACGGTCCAGCGTGGGT
This sequence comes from Candidatus Aquilonibacter sp., assembly GCA_049678885.1. GTDB lineage: Bacteria > Vulcanimicrobiota > Vulcanimicrobiia > Vulcanimicrobiales > Vulcanimicrobiaceae > Aquilonibacter. The sequence goes on from JBAUEZ010000204.1 coordinate 14,825, forward strand.
GCCGAGCGATGTCGCACAGGGCTGGTCGCCCTATAGCAACGGTTCGTGGGTTTCGCTGAACTATTATGGTCCCACGTGGGTCGCCGCCGAACCGTGGGGCTGGGCGCCGTATCACTACGGTCGCTGGTTCTATGGGCCAGGTTACGGCTGGGCATGGTCGCCCGGTCCGCGCTACGCACACCCGGCGTGGTCGCCCGCGCTCGTCGCTTTCTTTGGATACGGCGGTGGCGTTGGCGTCGGCTTGAGCTTCGGCAACGTCGGCTGGGTGCCGCTTGCGCCGGGCGAGTCTTACCACCGGTGGTGGGGGCCTGGAGCGTCGCTCTTGTTCAATCTCTCGTACTCGAACTACCACAACTCCGCGCACGGCTTCGTTGGCGTGCCGTGGAACACGTGGCAACAAGGCTTCGTCGATCGCGCGCATCCCATGTCGGTTGCGCAGCTTCAGGCTACGCACTTCTATGCCGGCAGAGTCCCGGTTCAGCGCATGGGCCTGAACACCCAATACACGAACCGCAGCCTCGCAACGAACTTTCCCAAGCCGAACTATCAACGCTTCAACAGCATCAGTCCGATCGGCGGCGTGAATCGGTCGGCGGGGACGTATCGCACGGTCAACGTAGGCGCGTGGCAACGCTTCGACTCGCGTCCTGCATACGGCCCGTCCGGCTACTCGCGACCGGCGTATGCCCAACCGGGAACCGGTTACGCGCGTCCGCAAGCGGCGAACGGCAAGGCTGGTTGGCAGCGCTTTAGCGGTGCGCAGCAACCGCAACGCCAGTATCAATCGTATCCGGGACAACAGCGGCAGTATCAATCGTATCCCGGACAACGCCAGTATCAATCGTATCCGGGACAACGCCAGTATCAATCGAGTCCGACGGCACGCCAGTACTCGTCGTATCCGACGCAGCACCAGTATTATCCGCAGCAGCACCAGTATTATCCGCAGCAGCGCCAGTATTACCCGCAGCAGCGCCAGTATTACCCGCAGCAGCGGTCAGCTCAGTCCTCTCGGAGTGCGCCTCCTTCACACACATCAAGCGGCGGCGGAAGCCGTCCGCATGGACCTGGGAGACCATAGCAGACACATATAGCGCACGGAGACGCCGACTTTAAAGACGGCGTCTCTTCGACAATAGAGGGCACCCAAATGCGAACGATGATCGGCCTTTTGGCCGTCTTGATCTTTGCTAGCGTTCCTTTTAGCACGCTAGCAGCGACCTATTCCGGTCCGGCCCCGGCAGACGAATACTTCGGACCCCACCATCAGAGTATCTTAGAGATACGCAATCGACTCGACCACATGGATGCCAAGAGCGATCGCGAGTTGATCGATAGTAACGTCGTCGTCGAACTCGACGACGTCGCAGCGTCGATAAGCGATTGGCGCTCGCAATATCCGCAAGATCCGTGGCTGCCGCGCACCTATGCGCGGCTTCTTCGTACCTC
>JBAUEZ010000205.1:0-3296 GCA_049678885.1 Candidatus Aquilonibacter sp.
GTGACGCGCAACGCGGTCGCTCGCGCGGCGACCGGCTCGCGGCACGCGGTCGCGTTTGGTGTGACGCGGGACTCGTGCGCGGGCGCAGCGTGACGCTGATCGACGACGTCTGCACGACGGGAACAACGCTCGAGGATTGTGCCGCAGCCCTACGTGCGGCGGGCGCGGTGGTTTCGCAAGCTTTGGTGATTGCCATCGCGAACGACGACCGGGCATGTTTAGCGGATTAATCGTCTACCGTGGAACCGTGGTATCGAACGACGCGGCTACCCAGGGAGGGCGGACGCTCGTGGTCGATGCGAACGATGCGCGAGAAGAAGACGCGCACGTCGGCGATTCGATCGCGGTCGATGGCGTGTGTTTGACGGTGACACAGATCCACCACGATCGCGTTAGCTTTGACGTTGTGCCGGAGACGATCGAACGGAGCACGCTCGGCGCGTTGTCGCCGGGTGATCTCGTGAACGTCGAATATTCGTTGCGTGTCGGGGACCGCATGGGCGGTCACTTCGTCTACGGCCACGTCGACGCAACGGCGAAAGTGCTTGCGCGAACACCGGAAGGCCAAGGCGTACGCATCCGCATCGAACGGCCGGCGGCACTCGCGTCGATGATCGCTGAGAAAGCCTTCATCGCGATCGATGGGGTGAGCCTAACCGTTGCAGCTGTCGGCGACGGTTGGTTCGAGATCGCGTTGATTCCCGAAACGCTCGCACGCACCACGCTCGGCGCGCGCCCAGTCGACTCACGGGTAAATCTCGAAGTCGATCCGCTCGCGCGGTATGCGTACTACGTGCTTGCCGGCTTCGGTAAGAAGTGAATGACGCCGACGCCGAACGAGACCAAGCCTTTTTGGGCAGAGCGATGTGGGCGCCTTTCGTTTGCGCGGTCCCTCGACTACGCTTCGCTACGCTCGGGATGACAATGCGCGACACTCGGGATGACAATGCGCGACGCTTGGGATCACAGGGATGACAAGGGCGGCTTGACATTTGTCAAGTCGCGGCCTAGCCTGGTGGGGCTATGGGTCAGTTCGCTTCCTCTCTCAATGCCGCGATCGAAGCGGCGGGTCTCTCCGCTGCCGAGTTGGCGGCCAAGTCGGGGCTAACCGAGTCGGCAATTTCGTTGCTGCGCTCGGGGCGGCGCGAGCCGTCGTACCGGACGCTGCAGCGCTTGAGCGCCGTCTTTCCGCAACTTGCGGCGTCGCCGGCTGAGCGTACCTCGCCGTTCGATTCCATCGCCGATGCGATCGACGACATTCGCGCGGGCAAGATGGTCGTCGTGCTCGACGACGAGGATCGCGAGAACGAAGGCGATCTGGTGATGGCGGCCGAGAAGGTGACGCCGGAAGCGATCAACTTCATGCGCAAGGAAGCGGGCGGCCTGATCTGCGTACCGGTCCTGGGTTCGCGACTTGACGAACTGCAAATTCCGCAGATGGTCCGCGATAATACCGCCGTGCACGAAACGGCGTTCACCGTTTCGGTGGAAGCGCGTGGATTGACGACCACCGGAATCTCCGCCCACGATCGCGCCGCAACGATCAAAAAGTTGCTCGATCGTGATGCGGAGGCGGGCGATTTCTTGCGACCCGGACATACCTTTCCGCTGCGCGCTCGCGACGGCGGCGTGCTCGTGCGCGCCGGACAGACCGAGGCCTCGGTAGATCTCGCGCGCCTTGCGGGACTCTATCCTGCAGGCGTGATCTGCGAAATCATGGCCGAAGACGGAACGATGGAACGCCTCGACGGGTTACGGGACTATGCTGACCGCCATGGTCTGCGTCTCATCACCGTCAAGGATCTCATCGCTTACCGTATGCGCACCGAAAAACTCGTCAAACGCATTGCCGAATTCAACCTTCCTACCACAGCCGGCGATTGGAAAGGTGTCGCCTACGAGACGACGATCGACGGCAACACGCACGTCGCGCTCGTAATGGGCGACATCTCAAACGGCAAGGACGTGCTCGTACGCGTGCACTCCGAGTGTCTCACCGGCGATGCGCTGCACTCGATCCGTTGCGATTGCGCGGCCCAGCGCGACGGCGCGATGGAGATGATCGCCAAAGAGGGGCGCGGCGTCTTTCTCTATCTTCGTCAGGAAGGCCGCGGCATCGGCTTAGCCAACAAGCTGCGCGCCTACGAACTGCAAGATCACGGCGCCGATACGGTCGAGGCGAATCTTGCATTGGGTTTGCCGGTCGACAAACGCGATTACGGCATCGGTTCGCAGATTCTGGCCGATCTCGGTATCAAAGAACTGCGCCTGATCACCAACAATCCGCGCAAGATCTTCGGGCTCGAGGGCTACGGCATCACGATCACCGGACGCGTGCCGATGCAAATCGCGCCGACCGTGCACAACAAGAAATATATGGCGACCAAACGCGCTAAGTTGGGGCACATCTTCGATGAAACGGTCGCATCGTGAAACCCGGCGAAGCGAACGGAAGACCTACGCCGCCGCAGATCGCGGGCCGGCGTTTCGGGATCGTTGCGGCGCGGTTCTATCGTGAATTGAGCGACTGGCTCATCGACGGCGCGGTGCGCGGGCTCGTTGACTGTGGCATCGAGCGTGAGGAGATCGACCTGGTCGAAGTGCCGGGCTGTTTCGAGATTCCGCTCGCCTGTCGCAAGCTTATCGCGGCCGATCGCTACGACGCGATCGTTGCGCTCGGGGTCGTGATTCGCGGGGATACGCCGCACTTCAACTTCGTCGCCGGCGAATGCGCGCGCGGGATCATGGACGTGCAGCTCGCGACCGCGGTGCCGATCGGGTTCGGCGTGCTCACGACCGAGAACATGGCACAGGCGCAAGAGCGGGCCGATCCGGCGCGCGGCGACAAGGGCTACGAAGCAGCGATTGCCGCGGCAACACTGGTCAATATCCCCACAAAATTGCCTCGCGCGGGCTTCCGCTCGTAAGGTTGGCAAACCGACCGCCCGGGCGGGAGGGAGGCGTGTTACTAAGGTCGCAATCCCCCGATCTTACCCGATCTTAACGGTTGATTAGCTCCCGGAGGCTCCGACCCAGTGGAAGACAAGATGATCACTTGCAAGGACTGTGGCAATCAATTCGTATTTTCCGCCCGCGAGCAGCAGTTCTTCGCCGAAAAAGGGTTCCAGAACCAACCCCAACGCTGCCGTGAGTGCCGTCAGGCCCGCCGGGCCCAAAACGGTGACCACGTGGCCGCTCCGTCGGGAGCCCGCCCGAACTTCGAGGCCGTCTGTGCTTCGTGTGGCGTCAACACCACCGTTCCGTTCCGTCCGCGAGGCGATCGGCCGGTGTATTGT
>JBAUEZ010000206.1:0-14452 GCA_049678885.1 Candidatus Aquilonibacter sp.
GGCGCGGGCAACGACGCGGCCCGCAGCCGGCTCGTGGTGCCATCGCGCGCAAGCACGAGCGCATCGAACCGATCTTGTTCACGCAGCGTGGCGCCCATGCCGACTTTTTCAACAAAGCCGATGAACCGATCGCAGCAATGCAAAAAGACGTGCTGGCCGTTGTCGATCTCGTGTCCGCCGACTTCGAACGACGTCGCACGGCCACCGAGGAGCCGCGTGCGCTCGAAGATCTCGACCTCGTAGCCACGCTCGCGTAGATCCAGTGTTGCCGCGAGCCCCGCAAGTCCCGCACCGACAACCGCTATACGCCTAACCAAGCTCTAACCATCGCTCCGATCTTCTCCGTGCTCGAGAGCCCCGCGCGACGATGCAACGGCAACGTGGGATCGCGTTCGATCTTCTCTAGAATGCGCTCGTAGATGCCGGCCATTGTGCGTACGCACGCCGCCGGGCGCCGTTCGATGTAATCGAGTACCTTGTAGCCTTGCGCGAAGTAGTCGCGGGCACGAAGCGATTCAAAATCGATCAGCGCGTTCCATCCGTTAATCGTCGCACCGCCGTCGGTCAACGCGTCCTCGCTGATGCCGAAGCGGCGCAAGTCTTCTTGCGGCAAGTAAATACGCCCAAGGCCGACGTCCTCGCGTACGTCGCGCAGAATGTTTGTAAGTTGTAGCGCGACGCCAAGCTCGTCGGCGCGCTCGAGCGCCGCGTCGTCCTCGAAGCCAAAGATGCGCACGCACATCCGTCCGACGACCGACGCGACGAGGTTGCAGTAGGCGCGCAGCTCGTCCCACGTCTCGTAGCGCGTCTTCGTACCGTCCATCTCGCAGCCGTCGACCAACATCTGCAGCTCGCGTTCCGGTATTTCGAAGCGCGCGACTGCTATCGAGAGCACCTGCATGACCGGGTCGTCGCCATATTCTCCGCGCACGCATTTAGCGAGGCGCTCGCGATGCCGCCGTAACCTGCCTGGAAGATCCGGGGTGTTTGCGGCTGCGTCGGCTTCATCGTCGACCTGGCGCGCAAAGTCGTAGAGCGCGTAGATCGCGTTACGCTGTTCGCGCGGAAGTGAGATGAACCCCCAGTAGAAATTTTTCGCCTCACGGCGCGCCATCGTGTGGCAGTACCGCTCGGCATCCGCCAAACTAAGTACTGCGGACATAGCTCCCCAATAGGATCGCGAGTTTCTCGCGGGTGCTTACCGTCGGCCGCCGCACCTCGGTGTGATAATCGAGACGCTCGATCGCACGACAGATCGCGAGTCCGCCTTTGCGATAGAGACGGAGCTGCAAACTCAGCGCAAACGGCACGAGTCTTTCAAGCGATCTTCCCGAATCGAGCAACCCGCGTGCACGCTCGACCAGCGCTCGCACGGCTCCCGATGTGCCGAACGCCGCCACCTCGTCGTCGAGCAGATAGCGCCGGCCAATCTGAGCGTCACGTTTCACGTCCTGCGCGTGGTTGGCAAGCTGTAGTCCAATGCACACATCGTCCGACAACCCAGGAGCGCGCGGATCGGTTACACCAAATACCGCGAGCACCATCCGGCCAACCGGCGCCGCGGAAAGGCTGCAGTAGGCTTCGAGCTGCGGCCAGTTCTGATACGATGTGACATGCTGGTCTTGCATGTTCGCATCGATCAAATCGAGGAACGGCTGACGCGGAATCCCCGCGCGCGCGGTCGTCTCGCGCAAGGCGATCAGGACGGGATGCACCGGCGTCTCTCCCGCGAACATCGCTTCTAATTCGCTGCGCCAGCGCCCCAAGCGTGTTAGCGCTTCGTCGCGCGACGCGCTTTCATCGCCTAAATCATCGGTCGTGCGGCAGAACGCATAGATCCGAGCGAGATCGCGCCGTATGCCGGCGGGCACCAGTCGCGAAGCGACGACGAAGTTCTCGTAGTGGTGCTTGGTCAACGCTCGGCAATACGCGTCGGCTGACGCCAGCGTCACGGCTTTCACGCAGGCACCAGCTTGTCGGTTTGCTTGAGCTCATCGATGGAGCGTATCCCGAGCGAAAACATCGCGATGCGCAACACTTCAACGACTTCGCGCGCGAGTTCTCGCGCCGCCTCGGTGCCTTGTGCGGCAGCGCGCAAGAACGGTCCCGCAATGCCGACTAAATCGGCACCCAGTGCAATTGCCTTTGCAGCATCGACGCCGTCGCGGATTCCACCGCTCGCAATGATGAGTCCATCCGGCTCAACTGCCCGTGCTCCGCGCACAGACTCCGCGGTCGGGATGCCCCAGCCCGCGAATTCTGCGGCGACGCGAACGCGCCAGTTCTCGCGCGTGCGATAGCGCTCGACCTCACTCCACGACGTCCCGCCCGCACCCGCGACGTCTACACCAGCGACACCGGCGCGGAACAGTTCGCGCACAACGTGCTCGCTCAATCCCCAGCCCACTTCCTTCACAATGACGGGCACGTCGAGAAGATTGCACAACTCGCGGATCCGGCCGAGCAATCCGCTAAAGTCGGTGTCGCCTTCGGGTTGGAGTGCTTCCTGCAACGGGTTGAGATGCAGGATGAGGCCGTCTGCCTGCACGAGTTTTATCAAATGCCGGCACTGTGCGGCTCCATAGCCTTTGTTCAGTTGCACTGCACCCAAGTTTGCGAACAATAGCACGTCCGGCGCAACGGAACGGACATCAAAACTCTCGAGCGTGCTGGGGTCTTCGAGCAGCACGCGCCCCGAGCCCAGACCCATTGCAAATCCAAACTCTTCGGCAATCCGCGCGAGCGTGCGATTGACGCCCGTCGCCTCCGGCGTTCCACCGGTCATGCACGAGATCAAGAATGGCGCGCGCAGCGTGCGATCGAAATGGGTTACGCCGAGATCGACGCTCTTGAGCGCAATCTCAGGCAGCGCGCAATGGTCGAACCGATACCGTTCGAATCCAGCACTAATCCCTTTCGCGCGAACGTCCTGCTCGACATTGATGCGAAGGTGTTCAGCTTTTCTCGAGACGCTTGCATCACCAAGACGTCCGGCTTCAGTCCCCTGCTGCAAGCTCGTACGTGATCTCCTTGAATTCCGCTACGTAGGTACGCGTCAGCGGCGACTCTTCAACAATCGCCAACGCTTTGGCTGCATACCGCTTCGCTAGCGGACTGCTAGTGCCCCGCGCCTGCCCCTGCAGCTGCATCGCAACACCGAGCAGTCGCCCGGCCCGGGCAAAGGCGTCGGCCAACGGCGTCGACGCGTCGGCCATCATCGCACCAACCCGCATACTGAGTGCGAGCATCAATGCATGGGTCCCGTCGTAGGCGATGCGATACCGTCCGTTGCTTCCTGCGCGTGCCGACGCGAGAATCAAGCGATTGCGCTGTTCGATCCCTAGAAGCACTGCATTGGCAAGTTCGATTCCCACGTCGAGCACGCGATCGCCGTAGACGGGATGTCGCGCGAGCAGCCCGAGCCCAAGCGCAAAGAACGCGTCCCCGGCGTTCAGTGTTTGCGCGAGGCCCCAGATCGACGACGTTGTTTCGCGCTCGATAGCAAGCGTAGGTCGCATCTGCAGCTCATCGTGAAGGACCGAGAAGCGGTACAGACACTCGACCGATGCCGCGACCGGCAGCGCCCCATTCGAATCGCCGCCGCAGGCGTCGCACGCCCAAAGCACGAGGCTTGCGCAGAGTGGATCGGCGTACTCGAACGAGTGGCGCATAATGCGCTCGAAAACCTCGCTGAATTGCACGTCTGCGTCTCGTAGATAGTCTCGCGTACGTGCTTGCCGCTCACGCAACAGAGGTAACTGCAAACCCGGGTCTCCTCATGTCCTGTAACTACGTTCGCGCGAAGGAACGCTGCGTTCGCCACGGTACTCTATAGCCCTCCAATGGCCAAGCAGTTGATTGTTTCTGCCGACGATTACGGCCTATCATTAGAAGTAAATGAAGCCGTCGAACGCGCGCATCGCGACGGCATTTTGCGTAGCGCCAGCCTCATGGTCGCGGTTCCCGCCACGAATGACGCGATCCGCCGCGCGCGCGAGCTGCCGGAGCTACGCATTGGGCTGCATCTCGTGCTGGTCAATGGACGCCCGATCTTGCCGGCCGATGACGTCGCCGCATTGGTCGACCGCAATGGCGAGTTACCGCGGAATCTCGTGGCGGCGGGTCTCCGATTCTTCTTCCATCCCCGAGCGCGTCGCGCACTCGAGGCGGAGATCCGGGCCCAATTCGAAGCATTTGCGCGCAGCGGACTCCACCTCGACCATGTCAACGCACAGAACCACATGCACGTGCATCCGACCGTGCTTGGCATCATCATCAAGGTAGGCCGCGAGTTCGGCATGCAGGCCGTGCGAATTCCGGAAGAGCCGGACGATGCAGCATTCTTGCGGCCGTGGCTTGCACTGATGCGCCGGCGCTTGCACCGCGCGCACATTGCAACAAATGATACCGTTTGGGGCATTCGCTATTCCGGCCACATGACGCGCGACCGCGTGCTGGCGTACCTCGATCGGCTTCCTCCCGGGGTGTGCGAAATGTATTTTCACCCGGCGACCGGGCCGTGGCACGGGATCGATCCACAAATCGCGGATTACGATTTCGCCGGCGAACTCGACGCGCTCACCAGCGCCGAGGTACGCGCAAAGCTGGATGCCTCCGGCATCGCGACCTTGACCTACTCGGACCTGCGCGCATGCTGATCGTTTGCATTGCGGGCATCGCGTACTGCGCGATCGCACTCTTTGCACTCGTGCGCTTTTTGCGCCGCCCGCAGCCGAACACCGCGCGCGGCACGGGCGTCACGATTCTCAAGCCGATCCACGGGCTCGAAGTGGAGCTTTTTGAAAACCTCCGTTCGTTTTGCGATCAAGATTATCCACGCTATCAGGTGATATTCGGCGTGCAGCGCACCGACGATCCCGCGATCGAGGTCATCCAGCGCGTCATCGCCTGCTTTCCTGAGCGCGATCTGACGCTCGTAGTCGACGGTCGCCGGGCCAGCGGTAATCCCAAGGTCGCGAACCTTGCGAACATGATCGATCGCGCGAAGTATGAACTGCTCTTTATCGCCGATGCCGACATGCGCGTCGACCGGCGATATCTCGCAGCCGTCGGTGCGGAATTCGAAGACGACGGTGTCGGGGCCGCGACTTGTCTTTATGCGGGCGTACCACGTGGTGGACTCGCGTCACAACTCGCCGCGCTGCACTTCAATGATCAATTTGCGCCCTCCGTGCTCGTGGCGACGCTCGCTGGACCTCCGCGCTATTGTTTCGGCTCAACGATGGCGGTGCGGCGTTCGGCGCTCGAGGCGATCGGCGGCATCGCCGCCCTATCGCCGTATCTTGCAGACGACTATATGTTGGGTGCGCTCATCTCCGCACACGGATATCACGTCGCGCTCTCGCGGTACGTCGTCCGCAACGTCGTTGCCGAACCAAGCCTAGCAGCGCTACTCCAGCACGAACTGCGCTGGGCACGCACGATTCGGTCGGTGCAAACGGTCGGCTACGTATTTTCGTTCGTGACGTTTCCCTTGCCGTTCGCCGTCATGTGGGTAGCGTTCGCCGCAACCAATGCAACGGCATGGGCCGCACTTGCTATCACGCTTGCGCTACGCACCGCGATGCACTTCACCGCGCGCAGCGCCTACGGAACCGGCGAATCGCCGCCCGCGTGGCTGATCCCATTGCGCGACTGCCTGGGCCTCGCCGTTTGGGCTATGGGCCTCTTCGGCAACAAAGCAACCTGGAGAGGCGAAGAAGTCTCTACGTAGTTCTTAGCTACTCCATGCTCTTTTGCACGGCCGCGACCCGTGATTCGGAGATCGGCCTGGACCTGTTTCCCCACGACGAACGGATGTACGTGAGCACCGACGCGATGTCGGCGTTCGAAAGCTGTTGTCCCCACGCCGGCATCATGCCGTTGTATTGAACGTTGTCAACTTTGATCGGTCCGCTGAGCCCGTACTTGACGATGTGAATCAGGTGAATGTCGTAACCGGTTACCGTCGGATTTCCGACGAGAGGCGGAAAGGTGCCCGGTTGGCCTTGCCCATTGGCTTGATGGCAACTCGCGCAGTTTTGATTGTAGACTTTTGCGCCGGCACTCGCCGAAGCAGCGTTCTCGGCAACTGCGGCAGTGGCTTGCGCTGAAGCTGCGGCCGATGCTTCGGTTGAGGCTGCAGGGCTACTCGACGACGAGGTGCTTCCACCGTTTGCGCAGGCAACGAGCACCCCGATCAGCGCCAGCGCCACGGACAGACGTGCGAATCGTTCCATTAGTGCGGTGCCTCCCGAGTTCGGTAAATAAAGTTGCGAGCGCCGGAGCGCACCGGCGAGGCGTGAGGAGGGAGCATAGCGATGGCTCTGTGACCGACGAACAACGATGGCGGTGCGAATCCGCCGCCGCAACCCCATGGGCTGGTCGTATGGCGGTCGCGGACGGCGTCGCTCTTCGCTCGCAAAGCGCTGCTTTTGTCACTCATCGCTCCTAGCCCGCGCTCCACCATACGACCAGCTTTATTCATCGAACTCGCGAGGCACCACACTAAGGCTGCGTTAGCGGGACGAACTGCACACTCCTCGTGGCCACGAGCGCGACGAGTGCGTCGAGCGAGTGCGTCAGCGGACGCATCAACACAACCGAGCGCCCTTCGAGCTGCGAACGCTGTACGGTGCGCCCCAGCATGAAGCGAATGTAACTACGCGCGGTGCGATCGTCGACCGTGGCGTCACGTTGCGCTATTGGGATACCCACGGACGCAAACTCGCTCGCGTCGGCATCGCCGCGTTCATCAAAGAACAGGAGCCCCGTTCCATCGAGCGATTGCACGAATCCGTCGGTCGCGCGCGAGGCCACCCCGTCGAAAGCGCCAAATCGCTTGCGTAACCGCGCGAGTTGCGATTGGGTAGGTGCGCGCTCGAGGTGCAGGAGCACCACGTCGCCGGCTTCGTGCGCGAGCTGCGCAACATCGGTCGCTTGCGCCGCCGACGGATCGATGTCGAAGGCGATCGGCACCTTTGTTCGCATGAACGCCGCATCGATCGAGGGCGAATTGCCGGCTAACCCGACCACGATCGACAGTTCCGGCTCGAACCAGTGTGTTGTTGCGCGCTGCGGCCGGTCGACAACCACGTCGTCAGCCGTGAAGAGATCGCTAACGCGCGAATCCGAAGGATCGTGCGTCACCGCATGCACACTCGTCGCTGCGCGCGGCTGCGCGCTCCGGTGTAAAGACGGCGGCGTGGTGGCGTTGCCGCTAACGTAGCCAGCAACGATTGCCGTGAGCGCTAGCGCGATAACCGCGAGCCAGAACGCTTGCGATCGCATACACGTGAACTCATCGACCACATTAGGGCGACGAGGAGAAAATTGGCAACCAGCGAGCTGCCACCGTACGAGATGAACGGCAGCGTGATCCCGGTAAGCGGAAAGAGGCCGATCACGCCGCCGATGATGATGAAGACTTGGAATCCGAGCGTCGCCGCCATACCCGTGCCGAGCAGCTTCGCATAAAGATCGGGTTGGTCGGTCGCTGTTGCAAACATGCGCCGTACCAGCACGGCGAAGAGCGCGATGACGACCGCTGCGCCGATGAGTCCGAACTCCTCGGAGAACGCGGCAAAGACGTAGTCGGTGGCAACGTCGGGGATGAAGTTCGGATGCCCGAGCCCAAGCCCGGTGCCGAAGAGGCCACCCGCCGCAAGCGCGTAATAGGCTTGCGACGACTGATAGCCCGCACCGAGTGGATCGCTAAACGGATTGCGCCAAACGGCGATGCGCGTCTCGACGTACGGGTAATGATGCATCGCCCACAGGGCTGCAAGTGCGAAGACCGCGATGCCGCCGATGACGATGTCCACTCGGCGCGTTGCGACGTAGAGCAAGGCGGCGAAGGTTGCTAGCAGCAACGTTGCCATACCGAGATCGCGTTGCAGCACGAGGATCGCCATCGATGCTCCCCAGCCGATGAACAGCGGGCCGAGATAGCGCAGATTTGCGCGCACCGACCAGGGACGCGCTCGTGCGATCACATCGGCCGTTTCGCCCAGATACGCGGCGAGAAAGAACACGATGAAGAGCTTGATCAACTCGATTGGCTCGTATTGCACGGGCCCGAGTTTGATCCACAACCGTGCGCCGTTGACTTCTTGGCCAAAGAGCAGCAGCAAGATGAAGAGTACGAGCGAACCGACGACCCAAAGATATTTGTAGCTTGCAAAACGGCGAAAGCGCGTAAACGCCGGACCAAAAGCGATGACGAGAACCAGCGAGACCAGCAGCCACCACTGCTGCTTTTGTGCGAGGTCCGGAGCAAGGCGCGCTACGAACAATAGACCAAGTCCCGCAAGTAGGACCGCGAGCGCCGGCAGGAGATCGTCCCGCAGGGTTACTGTAGGTTGCAACGTGACCCACGCGAGTGCGAGCACCGCCAACGTTGCAAGCAACCACGGCGGCCCGATCGATCCAGGCGGCGCGTAGGCAAGCATTACCGCGCATGCTGCTAATGCAACAAGCATTGGAAGCGCCCGGCGCGCGACGAGTGTTACCGCGCCCACACGGTTAGAAGCGCGAAACCAACGATGAGCGCGGACACAAAGAGTGAGATCCGCGCGCTCAAATGTGGCCGGTAGACGACCTCCGGCACGTCGCGCGTGCCAAGTTCTTCGATCGCGCGATCGCTTTCGTCAAAACGAATAACCAAGAGATGCTCGTTCTCGCCTGAGCGCTCGACGTGCGAAACCAGCGCGCGACGATCGACGTCGCCACGCACGCGATGGCCCAGCAAGATCATCACATCACCCGCATCGAAGGTTACGCTCGCCACCGAAACGTCGAGCGACGAGCTTGCGCCAAGTGCACGCCCAAGCAGTTCGTGCGTAGCTTCGCTCAACGCATCGTCGCCGGTCAGCACGCTGATCTCGCCTTGGTGCGCGAGATACGCAGCCGTACCGCCCGTATGAATCACGCACGCATTGCCACGGACGATGAGGGCGATCGTGATGGAACACCCGGCGGTTACGTAGTCCGCGTGCGAGGCGCTGCGAGCGAAGAGTTCACCGTTAACGCGGGAGAGCGCGCCAAGCACGGCCGTCGGCGCAGCTTGCACGCGATCGACGGCGCGGCGGAACCGCTCGGTGCGTAAGCGGCGCTCGCATTCGCCGCGCAAGCGGTCCAGCGTCGCCGGCGCGGCGGCAACACCGTCAACCGTACCAAAGCCACGGGCCACTGCAAAAAGCCAGGAGTGCGGTCCCAGTTGGAGCGAAAGTGCGGAGGCGCGGTCGCCCCGAATCGCTACGTCCACGGCGCTAACTTCTCCACGATCACCCGCGTTGCTCCCACGTCGATGGCGTCGCCTTCGCGCGTTTCGACTGCCCCGGCCAATCGCTGTCCGTTGAGAAAGGTCCCGTTGCTACTTCCGAGATCGCGCACAAACACGACCCCGCCCTGCGTCTCGAGTCGCGCGTGCTTGCGAGAGACTTCAGCGTCGGCGAGCACTAGCTCGCAGCTCCGATCGCGTCCAATCGTCAACGGACAGAGTGCCTCAACGAGTCGCTCGCGCCCGAGTTCGATGACGCGCAACGCACCTTTGACCGGATGCAGGCCGTCGATCTCGGCGGCGGCCTCGCCGCGGGGTCGCGCGGCGATCAGCGCCGCAAGCGCCAGCACGGCCGTGATCTCGAGCGTGCCGATGCGCAGGTGCGCCGCCAGCATTACTCGCGCGCCTCGAGTCGCATTTGCGTATTTCCGAACGTCAGCACATCACCTGAAACAACGCGTCGCTTCGCTTCGATGCGCTCGCCGTTGACGAAGGTGCCGTTGGTCGAATTCAAATCCTCGACGTCAACGACACTGTTCTCGATAATGAGCGTGGCATGATTGCGCGAGACGCTCGGATCGACCAAGAAGATGTCGCTCTCCTCACTGCGCCCAATCGTCGCCGTTTTGTCGATGAAGTAGACGCCGTAGGCCGGCACGCCTTTCATCATACGAAGATGATACCGCCTCGGCGGCGTCAATGCGGGCGCGTTCGGTATAGAAATTGTCACGTCGCTCGCCACGGCCACATCGGCCAAACCGGGCGGCATGCTTTCCCGCGCCACCATCTCGACGTTGGGGCCGCCATCGAAGAAGTACACGCCGACGCGCGCGGCCATATCACGCAGCAGTTCACCCCACTCGCGCTCGAGATAGGCGCGGTGCTCCTGCAGGCGTGAAAAATCGTCGGGATTGACATACACGAAGTACGATCCCGGCGCGAGCATGTGACCGTCGTCGCCGCGCGTTCGCGCCTCCATCGTGGTGACGAGTTTCCGCGCGATCTGCGCGGGCTCGAGATCGCTTGGAAACGTCTTAGCGAACGTTCGCTCGATGAACGCAGCGCAAGCCTGCTCGATTCGTGCAAACCAACTCATGGGGTGGGGGCTACCGACGCTCCAGTCTTGCAATAAAAAATCCATCGCGACCGTCCAGGCCGGGCGGAACAAGTACGTCGCCGCGCTCGGTGATGAACGGTTCGAACGCTGCGGGGACCAATCCGCGCTCGACGTTGGCCTTCCCCCGAAACCACTCGACGACTTCGATCGTCTCGCGTGGATCGGTGGAACAGACCGCGTACACGAGCGCACCCCCCTCGTGCATCGACGGAACCAACGCCTCGAGCAAAGCCCGCTGCGTCAGCGCTAGGCGTTCGCCGTCGCCCGGCTGCTTCTTCCACCGGGCCTCGGGATGGCGCCCCACGACGCCAACGCCTGAGCACGGCGCGTCGATGAGCACGCGATCGAAGCGCTGGCTGGGCTGGAGCAATCCCACGGTGGCATCGCCGACGACGACCCCAGCCGCGATGCCGGCCTCCTCGAGCCGAGCTTGCAAGACGGTGGCCTTGCGCGGGTCGCGCTCGATGCAAAGCTCGTTCCCCTCACCGGCCAGGCGGGCACCGATCTGCAGCGCCTTGTTCCCGCGTCCGCTGGCGACGTCGAGGATCGCCTCTTCCGGCTGCGGATGCAGCACCTCGACCGGCATGGCCGAGCTCTCGGACTGCACCCACCACGCGCCCTTCGCTTGTGTCTCGAGCGCGCGCACTTTGGCCGCATCATCGACAAGCAGCGAATCGGGCGCGAACGCCGAGGGCGTCGCGACGATCCCCGCGCTCGCGAAACGCTCGACGACCTCCGGTACGTTCGTGCGGATCGTGTTGACGGTCACCGCCGTGCGCGCAGGATCGTTGACCGCGGCGCAAATCGCTTCGATCTGCGCACCAAAGACGCCGTGCCACTGCCGCACGAGCCACGTCGGCAGCGAGTAACGCGTGCCCAGGTACTCGTCCTCGCTTTCGAAGAGGTCGCGCGTCGGATCGAGCGGGCGATCGCGCAAGAACGAACGCAACACGGCGTTGACGAGATTGGCAACGCCGCGATGCCCGTAGCGTTTCGCCAGGTTGACGAACTCGAAGACCGTGGCGTGCGTATCCGGGCGTGTGTAGACCAGCTCGTAGACTGCCAAACGCAAGATCTCGTGGATCGCCGGCGGGAGTTGCGCTTTACGCTCGCCGATGAACGATTCGAGATACCAGTCGAGCGCGCGCCGCATCTTGATTGCGCCGTACGCGAGTTCGGTGGCAAACGCGCGATCGCGTGCATCGAGATTCGCTTTACGCACGCGATAGTCGAGCGCTTCCTGCGCGGAGCGCTCCGTGCCGCCGCCCGGCGCGACGAAGACGTCGCGCACGGTCTGCAGCGCGACCTCACGTGCGTTCATGTGCGCTCCCGTTTGTGACGGGAGCGCTCGTAGGTTTCGCCGCTCATGCGTCCGCGGTTAGGTGCGATCAGTTCGTCGATGACGACGCGCTCATGCTCGACGTGGGCACGCAGGAGCTTCACGCTCTCGCCGTCGATCGTTGCGCGGGCGGCCGGTGACGGCGCGTAGGCGCGCACGGTGTTGACGATGCGCTGCGCCGGCCACGACCAGTCGATTTCAAGATCTGGGTGGCGGATCGGGCGCGTGTAGCTCGCTGTGCCGGCCTGCGGCACGGCTTGCAGCGGGCCACGCTTTGCCAAATCGATCGCATAGCCGAGCAGATCGGCGCCGCGCTGTGCGAGCCGGTCGTGGAGCGTGCCGTAGTCGTCATCGAGATTGATCAGCACCGGCTCTTGCGAGATGAGCGCGCCGGTATCCATGCCCGCGTCCATAAGCATGATTGAGACGCCGGTGAATGCATCGCCGTTGAGCAACGCGCCTTGGATCGGCGTCGCTCCTCGATATTGCGGCAGCAGCGACGGGTGCACGTTAAACGCGCCGAATTTCGGCATCTCGAGAATCGCTTGCGGGAGAATCTTGCCGTACGACGCGAGCGTGAAGAGATCGAACGCACTGTCGAGTTCTTGCGCAAACGCCTTGAGCGACGTCGGCTCAAACACCCGCAGTCCGCGCTCGAGCGCTGCGGCTTTGACCGGCGTCGCTTGCAATTTTTGTCCGCGACCAGCCGGACGATCGGGCTGCGTCACCACAGCGGCGAGGTCGGTTTGCTCGGCGACGACGTGTAGGCTCGGAACGGCGAACGCACTGGTTCCAAAGAACAGCGTGCGCAATCAGTGACCTGCCACACCGGGATACGCAAGGTCGTCACCGCCATCACGGGTGCGATTGACGAGACGCACGGAGGGAGAATAGCTGGAGCTATGTGACTGACGAGCAACGAAGTCAGCGCGCCCGTGCTGCCCGTGACCCGCAGGGCCGCACGTTTTCGCGCAATGTGCGTCGTCGCTCTTCGCTCGCAAAGCGCTGCTTTTGTCGCTCATCGCTCCTCGCCCGTTATCCCGAAAACGGACGGCGACCGTGCGTATCCCGGTGCGGCAGGTCACTCGCACTAGGCCTCGGCCGTTTCGACGATCTCGCGCTCTTCGTCGGTCTGTGGCAGACGCACGTTCTTGGCCTTATCGATGTAGAGCACGCCGTTGAGATGATCGATCTCGTGCTGCAAACACTGCGCGAAGAGTCCGTCGCCCTCCAGCCGGATCTTTTCACCGTTACGATCGATCCCGCTCACCGCGACGCGCGCGAAGCGCGTGATCTCACCGACGTAGCCCGGTACCGAGAGACAGCCTTCGGTGAGTTCGACCTCTTCTTCCGCGAGTTCGATCTTCGGATTGATCACGACCGCCGGTTCGTGGACATCGTCCTGCACGTCGATAACGAACAGCCGCTTTGAGACGTTGACCTGTGGCGCCGCGAGGCCCACACCCGGCGCGTGGTACATCGTCTCGAACATGTCATCAATCAGTTGCTGGAAAAGCGGATCGTCGAGCTCCTTGGGGTCGACTTTCTTCGCGACCTTGCGCAGCGTGGGATGACCATCCGTGATGATCTCGCGGAGATAGGGCATGGCTGGGCTATTCTCCAGCACTTTTGCGAAAGCTTTGCTACACTTGTCGGGGGAGGGCACCATGCTACACGCCTTGCTGCTCGCGGCCGTCGTTTCGACGGAACCAACACCCACGCCAACGCCGCTGCGAACCATCATTCGCACACGCACCTCGCCGATCTGTATGACGATCCGACAGAACGTCGTGAGCATCCTGAACGGCCTGCAGGCGAACGATGGGATCGTGACCGCCTCCAAACCCGTGCTCCTGCGCATGGGCAAGGATTTCCAGCCGGTCGGTATTGAGGGTGGGCTCGCGGACGATCAGCAAACGCAGCTCAACGGCACGAGTTCCTTACCAGGCGGCGTTCATGACACCAATCCCGCGCTGACGCTCGACAACCAGCGCCTCAAACAGCTTGCCAGTGAACTCCAGCGCAATCTCGCGATCATCGAAGATGCGCTCGCCGATCCCACGAAGTTTCCTGCGCAAGCGACGAGTGACGACGACAAACAAACGCAACTCCTCAAAGCGCAACTGCAAGCAATCGCCGATCAACAGCGCAGGAATCTCGGTCTCATTGCGGGCCTTACCGACACGCTCTCGATGCAAGATCTCGTCGCAAAAGGCGACGGAACACAAGGCGTGATTAGCTTCCCGAGCGGCGCTTTATACAGTCAGAATCAGCCGGCGCCAACCAGCCCGACCGTGAGCCACGACGATCAAGACGTCAGCTTCAAAGATCCCATCTCCGGCTCGGCACAACAGAATACCACGACGCCGAAGGACCCTACGGTCAATACAGATCCGGCGGTGAGTCAACGCGGCACCGATCTTTCGAACAACCCAATGGCGCGCTTTTATCTGGGCGTTAGCGCCATCCAGCATCAAACGTTTACGGCCGAAGGTACCCTCGGCCAAACGCTCAAGGATTTGGCAGCGAGCTGCGGGCCGTAGTTATTGAATCGTAAAGCTCCCGAGCGGACCCATCGGCGTACAGTTGCCGGCCGTGTTATTGATCCAGACATACCACGTCGCACCTGACGGCGGCGCGAGGCTACCGGCAAGCGTGATGCTTTGGTACACGGGGTTTGCAAAGGACGGCGTCGCGGACGGCTTGGGAATTTGCG
>JBAUEZ010000207.1:0-5355 GCA_049678885.1 Candidatus Aquilonibacter sp.
GAACTCCTCTTTGCGGCGCCGTATCTCGTGCTCGGCGCGCTGCTCGCACTCTTCGCCGCGCCGGCGCTCGATGCGCTACGCGTGGGCGACGTTCGCGCACGCGCCGTCGGCGTCGACGTGGATCGCGCGCAGTGGCTGATCTTAGCGTCGACCTCACTGCTTGCGGCAGCGAGCGTTGCGCTCGCCGGCATGATCGGTTTTGTCGGATTGATCGTGCCGCACGTTGCGCGCCAGCTCGTCGGATCGAGCGCGCGTCTCTTGTTGCCGGCGTGCGCGCTCTGCGGCGCGGCGCTCTGCACGCTTGCCGACGCGGTCGCACGCAGCATCGTCGCACCCTCGGAGTTGCCGATCGGCGTGCTGCTGGCGTTCATCGGCGTGCCGGCGTTTCTCTATTTGTACCTGCAACAGGAGCGGCCGGCATGATCGCGCTCGAATCGGTCGCGATCGGCGTAGGGCAGCGCACGCTCGTCGAGGGCATCGATGCGCGCGTCGGCGACGGCGAGTTTCTCGCCATACTCGGTCCCAACGGCGTCGGTAAGACGACGCTGCTGCGCGCGCTTTGCGGTATTCGTCCGACGCTCGCCGGACGGATCACGCTCGGGGGTGCGCCGCTGCGTTCGCTGTCGGGCACGGAACGAGCGCGCGCGATCGCCTTCGTCACGAGCGATGAAGCGATGCTCGAGACGTTGCGCGTGCGCGACGTCGTCGCGATCGGCCGTTATCCGCATCATCCCTGGTGGGAGTGGAGCGAGACGACTGCGGATGACGCGGCGATCGAAGGCGCACTGCATGCAGTTCATCTCGAACGAGAAGAACAGCGGCTGCTCACGACGCTTTCGAGCGGCGAGCGTCAACGTGTCTGGATCGCAATGGGCCTCGCGCAGCAAACCCCGGTGCTGCTCCTCGACGAGCCGACAAGTCACCTTGACGTACGTGTGGCGCACGAGATCCTCGCGCTGTTACGCCGGCTTGCCACGCAAGGCCACACGATCGTGTGCGTGCTGCACGACCTCAACGACGCGGCAGCCTACGCCGACCGGTTGATGCTCCTCGGTTGCGAGCGCATGCTGGCCTGCGACGTGCCCGATCGCGTGTTGACGCCGGACCTCATCGAAGCCGCGTATGGCATCGCCGTAACGCGCGTTGACACACCGCGAGGGCCTAGGGTCTTTGCGGAGGTGAACTCGGCATCGGACGGATCGCCGTCCCGCTAACCCAGCCGCGCTGCCCGCGCAACGGACCGGCGGTAATGACGATGCCAATCGCATCGTCGGGTTGCGGCACGTACTTCGATTGCACGAAGTCTGATACACAACTCTCGACAACGGCTCGCGTCCCGGGCCGAACGAGCGTTGCGTGCGGAAGCAACGCCTTCATTTGATCGAACGTGCCGCCCTCGTAATCGCGCAGACGGAAGCGCGAATCCCACACGAAGACGTCGGGATCGTCGGTCGTGCCGTAGAGCACCACGCGATCGTTCGGATGCACGTGGCAATCCGCCAGCGCCGCGCCCGGCGCGAGCAGGAGTAGCAGCACCGCAAACACGCTAACCGCTCGCATCGGAACCTCCCGGTTCGTGCACGCGGATCGCAAGCACCGCGAGGTCGTCGCGGGTACGATTTCCTTCGATCGCCTTGACCTTTGCAACCAGTTCATCCGAGAGCAACTGCGGCTGCGGATTGCTCTCCGCAATCAGCTCCATCGCGCCCTCGTCGCCCAATTGATCTCCTGCGCGATTGCGTGCCTCGGTCAACCCGTCCGTAACTAAGACGATGGTGTCGCCATCTTCGAGATAGAGCGTTTTTGTCTCGAACGGCTCTTCCATCACGCCGAGTACGGGGCCGGTAACGGCGAGTTGCTGCACGTCGTTGGCGCGCCGCACAAAGGCCGAGTCGTGGCCGGCGCTCGCGTAGCGAAACTGCAGCGTTTGCGTATCGAGCACACCGACGAACATCGACACGAAGAGGTACGGATTCTCGACCGTCTGCGCAAAGGCGGTGTTGAACTCCGCTAGCATCGCGCCCGGATCGCGACGGCGTAGCGCAATGCCGCGAATCGTGAACTTGATGAATGCGGTCAAGACCGCAGCGTCGACGCCTTTGCCGCTGACGTCGGCGATAAACGCCATCGCCAGCGTGTCGGAAAGACGGTACACGTCGAAAACGTCGCCGCCGACCGCAAGGTGGCTGCTGGCGGAGAGGTAGGCGCTTCCCACCTCGCAATTCGGCAACGGCACGTGCTCGCTGCGGAACGCGCGCTGCAGAATCTCGGTCGTCGTGCGCTCTTCTTCGAGCTCGCTTACCAAACGCGAACGGAATCCGTTGAAAAGGATAGCGAGCAGGCCCAAGAGCGCGAGCCAAAAGGTACGGCTCCAGGTATCGCGGTTGATCTGCTCCTGCGTTGAACGGGCGAGTTCATCACTGCGCTGCGCGAGCGCATCGCGGATGAAGCCTCCCGTGCGGTTCTCATAGTCGGAGAACGCTTTGTTTTCCTTGTCTATCTCCGTGACGTCGAGCCCGGGTTTGGCCAGCAGTGGCTGCGCGATCTTGCGCCGCCAATTGGTCTGCAGCGAGACGTAATCTTCAAGCGTGCGCAACGCGGCCGTCATCTTTTGTTCGGTGAGCACGGTCGCGACCGCCGCGACCTTCTGGTCGAACGCTTGCGCGGTGTTGGCGTACTGCGATACATAGAACGAATCGCGGGTAAGCACATAGCCGCGTACCGAGTTTTCCTCATCGATTTGTAATCGCAGCAGCTCTTCGAGTTGAAGTTGGGCCTGCACGATGCGCGATTGCGCATCGAAGGTTCTTGCGATACTGGCCCGCGTCGCGAACCCGCCTTGAACGGCAATGATAAGCACGAGGGCCAGAAAAAGCGTCCAAACCAAGGCGCCGGGGACGCGCAGGAACGACGGCCGAGACTTCACCGTGCGGCGAATTCTCTGGGGGGTAGGGGCCTTACGCGTTCCGAAATCGTCATCATGCAAATGCAGATCAAGCCAGGGCTCTTCAAGTCGTACGACGTTCGCGGGATTTATCCGTCAGAGCTCAATGACTACGTGGCCTACGCCATCGGACGCTGCTTTGTGCCGCTCGTCGGAGGCAAACGCATTGTCGTGGGTCGCGATATGCGGCCGACTGGGGAAGCGCTTTTTGCGGCGTTTGCGCGTGGTGCGACCGAAGCCGGTGCCGACGTGACCTCGATCGGGATGGTCTCGACCGATGCGCTCTACTTTGCCGTCGGAGAATACGGATTCGACGGCGGCGTGATGATCACGGCCTCGCACAATCCGGCCCAATATAACGGTATGAAATTTACGCGTGCGCAGGCCGAAGCAATCTCGCTCGACACAGGTCTCGCGCAGATGCGCGACGAGATCATTGCAGGCAACCTCCCGCCCGCTGCGGCGACGCCGGGCGTGATCTCCGAGCGCAACATCCTCGACGATTTTGCGGAACACTGCCTCTCCTTCGTCGACCGCACGAAGATCGCGCCGTTCAAAATCGCGATCGACGCCGGCAATGGCATGGCGGGCGAGACCGTCCCCCACGTCTTCAAAGATCTTCCCTGCCAAGTAATCCCGCTCTTCTTCGAACTCGACGGAACGTTCCCGAATCACCCGGCAAGCCCGATCGAGCCAGAGAACATGCGTGACTTGCAGGCCGCCGTGCTCAAGCATCAATGCGATCTCGGCGCCGCGTTTGACGGCGATGCCGATCGCATGTTCATCGTTGATGAAAAAGGTGAGCTTGTCGACGGTAGTACGGTTACCGCGCTGGTTGCGCTCAACACGTTGAAGAAGCACCCGGGCGCGAAGATCCTCTACAACTTGGTCGTCTCGCGCAGCGTTCCCGAGCTCGTAAAACGCGCCGGCGGCATTCCGATCCGCGCGCAGGTCGGCCACTCGATCATCAAGGCGGAGATGCGCGAAAAAGATATCGTCTTTGGGGGCGAACACTCGGGACACTTCTACTTCAAAGACAATTGGTATGCCGACTCGGGCATGATCGCGCTGTTGCAATGCCTCGAAGTGTTCAGCGAGGCGCGCAAACCGGTGAGCGACGTGATTGCCCCGATCGATACGCGCTTCCGCTCGGGTGAAATCAACAGCCAGGTTAGAGACGTACCGGCGAAGCTGAGCGAGCTGGAAGCCAACTATCCCGATGCGCAGATCGACCATCTCGATGGCCTGACGATCGGCTATCCCGATTGGTGGATGAATATCCGGCCCTCGAACACCGAGCCGCTGCTGCGCCTCAACGTCGAGGGTGATACCAAAGCGCTGATGGAAAAACACCGCGACGAGGCCTTAGCAACCATTCGGGAAAAGTGATGCACGAGCGAAGCCGTGCGACTTTAGACAGCAAAGCTTTAGCTTTGATGGATAAAGTCTCGTGAGTAGAGTCGATACCGATGCCATGCGGCGGTACGAACAGACGCGCGACGATCTCGTCGCGCGTTTGCTCGTCATCGAGTCATCGCTCGGCGAAACCCGTCGCAAGTCGGTCGGTCGCGCCCGCGCTCGCCTCGAGCGCGGAAAGTTCGTGCTGGCCGTGGTCGGCGAATTCTCGAGCGGCAAGTCGTTCTTACTCAACGCCCTTCTCGGAAAGTTCCAGTTGCTCCCAGTCGACATCAACCCGTCGACCGCAACGATAACCGAACTCGAAGCCGGCGATACCGACGAAGCGACGGCGATCTTCGAGGACGGCCGCACCGAGCGCATTCCGCTCGACCGGCTCAACCGCTTCATCGCCGTCGGCAGCGACGACCACGCGCCGGTGCGCGTCAACGTCAAAACGAACTCGCCGTTTCTCCTGCGCGGGTTCGTCGTCGCCGATACGCCGGGACTTGCCTCGATCAACCCGGCGCACCGTCGCGCAACGCTCCAGTTTTTGCCGACCGCCGATGCGGTACTCTACCTGATCGACACGCAACAGCCATTTACGGAGGGCGACGCGTCGTTCTTGGGTATCATCCGGCAGCACATCGATTCGATCTTCATCGTCCAGACAAAGATCGATCTATGGCGGCAGCCGCAAAGTGACGGACGGCCCGCGTGGGAACATGCCTACGAACGCATCGCCGCACTCGCGGCGATTCATGCGCCCGGCACGTACGTCTATGCACTTTCCGCGCGCGAATACGTCGACGGCGAACTCGAGGGCGACTCAGCAAAGATTGAAGCGAGCCGCTTTCCGAAATTTCTCGCCGCCCTCGATGCATCGCTGATCCGGCGCACCGGTCGTGCGCGCCTCGCGCGCGTGCGCGATCGCGTTGCGTCGGCCGTGGTCGACGAGACCGCGCAAATCGACGCGGACCTCGCGATGCTCGCGCTCGACGGCAACGCGCTCGACC
>JBAUEZ010000208.1:0-4575 GCA_049678885.1 Candidatus Aquilonibacter sp.
GGCGTCAGCGGCGCGCAGGGAACCGGAACGGCATTTGCCGCGAGCGCGCTCGCGCACGAGAACGTACGTGCAGCGCTCGCGCACGCCCTCGATGAGGCGCTACGTGTCGTTACCTACGATGCCAAGCACGTTGCGCGCGTGCTCGGTGCGCACGGCGTTGCCCTGACCGACGTCGCCGACGACGCGATGCTCGCTGCACATCTGCTCAACCCATCGCGCACCTTCGCCGCAATCGACGACGCTGCGGCCGAACATTTGCAAGCGGCGCCGAACGCCGATGCGGCTGCGTTTGCCGATGCTACGCTGCGACTGCTCGACGTCATGCGTCCGCTGCTCGAAGAACGAGCGCAGATGCGCGTCTACGAAGAGGTTGAAGTGCCGCTCGCGCCGTTGCTCGCGCGGATGGAGGCTGCCGGCTTTGCAATCGATCCGGGCGAGCTCGCGGTGATCGGCGAAGAGATCGACGTAACCGCCGCGCGGTTGCAGCGGCAGATCTACGACTTCGCGGGTGAAGAATTCAATATTGGCTCGCCGCTGCAACTCGGCAACATCCTCTTCGGACGGCTGCAGATTCCCGGCGGTAAGAAGACCAAGACCGGTTGGGCAACCGGTGTAGAGATTCTGCAAGGGCTCGCCAAAGAGTACCCGATCTGCGCGCTCGTCCTCGAGTGGCGTGAGGTCACCAAGCTCAAGAACACCTACATCGACGTGATCCCGCAGTTGCTCGATCCGCGCGACAAACGCTTGCATACGGTGTTCAACCAGACGGCGACGGCGACCGGTCGGCTCTCCTCAACCAATCCGAATCTGCAGAATATCCCGGTGCGCGGCGATCTAGGGCGACGCATCCGCAAGGCCTTCGTCGCAAAACGTTCGGAGTACGTGCTGCTCGCTGCGGATTACAGCCAAATTGAACTGCGGTTGATGGCGCATCTTTCGGGCGATGAAGCGATGCGCACCGCCTTCGAAGAAGGCCAAGATATTCACGACTTCACCGCGCGACAGATCTTCAGCGTCGGCGACGGCACCGTCGACGGCAATCAGCGGCGCATGGCCAAGAGCGTGAACTTTGGCCTGCTCTACGGGATGTCGGACTTCGGTCTCGCGCAACGTCTCGAGATCGGGCGCGCTGAAGCGCGCGAGATCACGACCGCGTACTTCGCGCGCTTTCCCTCGGTGCGCAACTACATCGATCGCACGCTCGAAGAAGCGCGCGACCTTGGTTACGTGACGACGATCATGGGCCGGCGGCGCTACATGCCGGCGCTGACCTCGAGCAACTTCATGTTGCGCTCCGCAGCGGAACGCGAAGCGACCAACGCACCGTTACAAGGGAGTGCAGCGGACCTCATGAAGTTGGCGATGGTGAAGGTCGACCGTGCGATGCGGGCGGAGGGTCTCGATGCGACCATGCTCCTGCAGATCCATGACGAGTTGATCTTCGAAGTGCGGCGCGACCAATTGCCGGCGCTCGCCAATCTCGTGCGGCGCGAGATGGAGGAGGCGCTCACGCTCACGGTGCCGCTCGAAGTAACGGCAAAATCCGGTGCGAATTGGTACGACGTCGAGATGCTGGATGAAACCTAGGTATCCCACCGCACTGCTCGTCGCGGCTGCAATGGTTGGCGCACTTCTGGTGCTTTGTGTCTTCCTGCGCGCGGCGTTCTGGAGCTACGGGACGGACACCGGAACGTTTGCCGTTGCAATTTCGAACGCTGCGACCGGCATGTACGATCTTGGCGAACATGGATCGCACTTTCGTTACCACTGGTCGCCGATTCTCTTCGCGCTCTACCCGCTGCTGCTCGTCGCGCGCTCGATCGTGACCCTGCAAATCGTGCAAGTGCTGGCGATCGTCGGCTCGGTCTTCGCACTCTACACATTGATCGTGCCGCATCTCGGCGCCCAACTTGCACTGCGCGTCTCGCTCCTGGCGCTGATCTATCCGCCGCTGATCGGCCTCGCCTTCTCGGAGTTTCACGAGGTCGCGTTTGTGCCGCTGCTGACATTTTTACTTCTGCAGGCAACTGACCGCCGCACCTGGGGCTGGTATTCGCTCTGGGCCGCGTTGCTGCTCTGCGTGCGTGAGGATGTTGCGCTGATTCTCGGGTGCTTCGGTGTCGCGCTCGCATTCTTGGGTGCGCGTAGCGGGCGTCGCGACGAAATCTATGCGGGCAGCGCAACCGCGCTCGCCGTGGGTGTCGTAATGTGGCTCTACTTTGATGTGGTCGCCCGGCACTTGGGCGGGTGGAGTCCGGCGCACTTCTACGACTACTCGTTTGCTGCCGGTCCGTTCGCGGTGGCGGCATCTCTGTTCACGTGGCAGCGTTTGACCTATCTACTGGAGATTTTTGTGCCGCTTGCATTTTTGCCATTACGCTCGCGGTGGGCGTTGCTCGCCGCGCCGGGACTCGCGATCGTGCTGCTTGCAAATTCGCCGTCGGTCTATCGCATGGGCATGCACTACGTGTCGCTGTGGCTGCCGTGGGTGCTTGTCGCCGCCGCTGCGGGCGCTGCGGCGCTTGCGCGCAAGAGCCAGCGTCTCGCGCTGCGCTGGGTGAACGCGGCAATCGCAACGAGCTTGCTCTTTCTGATCTTCATCAATCCGACGCACGCGGCGCACTACCTCAGCCCGAGCTATCACGATCTCAAAGCGGTGCGTGAGGCGTTTGCGTGCGTGCCGCGCGATGCGACGGTGGCAACGCACGACGAATGGTACACCGCGGTCGCGCTCGACTATCCGCACGTGACGTGGGACTTTCCGCCCCAAGCGACCTACGCGGTCTACGCGTCGGACTATCCGAATCGGCAATTCCAAACGGTGATGCTGCCGCGCATCAAGGCGTTGGTCGCGAGCGGGAACATGCGCGTGATCTGCCACTTCGATCGGGTGAGCGTCTACCAACGCGCAACGCCGGCGCCGCAAGATCTTCCGACGATCACCGTGCATGCACCTAAGGCGTCGCTGACGCTGCAGGTCGCTACGACCGAAGACGAACGTGAGACCGGGCTGATGAGCCTGACGCATCTGCCGCAACACACCGGCATGGTCTTCGTGTTCGATCAGGATGCGCCGGTGATGTTTTGGATGAAGGATACGCTCGTGTCGCTTGACATGGTCTTCGTCGCAGCCGACGGCACGGTGCGCAGCGTCGCTGCAAACGTGCCCGTGGTTCCGGAAGACACGCCCGATAACAAGATACCGACGCGTCCCGGCGTTGCGAAATACGTCATCGAACTTCCGGCCGGCGAAGCGCAAAAAGACGGCATCGTTACCGGCGTAAAACTCAGCGAAATCGCAGCTTTACATTAGAACGCCCCGAGAGCAGGGCGCCGGCGTCACTCTTCGGGGTCTTGCAGCGTTATAGAGGGCATGAAACCTTCACTTCTATCTGCGATTGCACTGGGATCCGCGCTCGTATTGGCGCCCCTCGCTGCATCGGCTACGACGGATGTCGCACCATATGCCGGTGCTACCGGCACGGTTTGCGGCTATCTCAACGCGCCGTCTACGCAGATCGCGGCATTGCAAATCCTTCCGGTTCCCGAAAACATCATCGTCGCAAATTCCGGTGCTGCAACCGCAACGACAACGGTTGCGACCGACGGTACCTTCTGCTTCGAACATCTCCCGCCGCAGATCTACACGATCACCGCATTCGGCGATTCGCCGGCAGAGTATCAGGCGAGCGTTACAGTCGTGGCAGGTAAGACGCGCTTTATCGAGGTTACGCGAGGCGCCGGCTTGTAAACAGCCTGGGTGCCCGAGTTACCAGAAGTCGAAACGATCGCCCGCGGCTTAGCCCACACGGTCGCGGGCAAAACGATCGAATCCGTAAAGATTCACCTTCCGAAGATGGCCCAGGCGCCGCCCGGCGTCCGGTTTGCTGCTGCCTTGCGCGGCGAGCGGATCGAGCGCGTCGGGCGGCGTGCGAAATACGTCGTAATGCAATTGGCCTCAGGCCGCAAACTGGTCACGAGCCTGCGGATGACCGGCCGTTTGGTGCTGCAGCGGCCCGGAGAGACCGAGTATCCCGGGACCCATGTCGTCCTGCATTATACGGATGGAACGCGTCTCTCTTTCGCCGATGTGCGAACCTTTGGACGGATGCGCCTGGTCGAACCCGGGGAGCCCTGGGACGCCGATCTCGGCGTCGAGCCCCTCACTTCCGCCTTTACACCGGAGGGCTTTGCAGGTATGCTCTCTGGGCGGACGACGCCGATCAAGACACTGCTCCTCGATCAACACCGCATCGCAGGCATCGGTAATATCTATGCGTGCGAGGCGTTGTGGGAAGCCGGGATCCGTCCCAGCAAGCCCGCCAAGGCGTTAACCAAGCCGGCCGTGCGCCGGCTCTACCACGCGATCCGCGACGTTTTAGCCCGCGCAACCGAAATGCGCGGCACGAGCGTCGATGACTACGTGGATGCCGAGGGTCTCCAAGGGGGATTTCAAAACGCCCTCTCGGTGTACGGAAAACTCGGAGAGCCTTGTCCGCGCTGCGGCAGACCGATCCTACGAACGGTGCTCGCGCAACGCGGAACCTGGTGGTGTCGAACCTGTCAGCGTTGATC
>JBAUEZ010000209.1:0-18578 GCA_049678885.1 Candidatus Aquilonibacter sp.
AAAACCCCCAGAACAAAGAGCACCCAGGCCAGTCTCAAGCGCATACTGCCCTCTTCGCGAAGGAAGCGAGCCTAGGCCTGCGACCCCCCTCAGGCGAGGCTTGTGCGGCGTTTCAAAGCCCGTTCGCGCTGCTTGTAGACCTTGATCGTCAGCTCGAGCCGCGACGATGTACCGGTCTTACGCAATATGTGCGAAATGTGGTTCTTCACCGTTTTGTCGGAAAGGCGCAACTTATTAGCGATCTCCTGATTGCGCAAACCGTCAAGAAGTTTTTGCAGCACACCACGCTCTGCGGGACTGAGCGAAAGTTCGATGTTGGTCATGGGACGATTATTCGCTACGAACCTGCGTCATCATACCGACTAGGAAAAAGTAATCACGGGTCTTTAGGCCTAAGAGGACAGACAAGCGCTCGTGTTAACAACACTACCCGTTTTGTGAGCGTGCCAGGAGTGCGGCAATGTGCGGCTTCACATCGGGCCATTCGCTTGCAATTATGGAATAACGCGCCGAATCGCGCGGTGAGAAATCGGTTGCCAAGCGGTGCGCGCGCAAGATCCCTTCGAACTGCGCGCCGATGCGCTCGATCGCCGCGCGCGAACGTGCGTTGCGCGCGTCGGTATGAAACGAGACCGACCGCATTCCCCAAGATTCAAAGGCCTGCGTGAGCATCAGGAGCTTGGCTTCGGTATTGGCCGCCGTCCGCGTCGCCGCGGGTGCCAGCCACGTGTAGCCGATCTCGCCGGTATCGAAGGCATTCGTCTGCGGATGGCTCGCGGGCCACGCCCAACGCTGCAAGTCGAAGAAGCGCGTCGACCCGATAACCGCGCCGTCGCTTTGCCGTACGGTCGCAAACGGCACGGCGTGGCCGGCTTGCGCCCACGCAAGCGCGGTCTCGACGTACGCGCGCACTGCAGCCTGACCCTGCGGAACGAAACTCATTGCATAGAGGCTTTGCTCGCCGCTACTCGCTTCAACGAGCGCCGCGATGTGGGCGCGATTAAGCGGTTCGAGTCGTATGTGGCTGCCACAGAGCACCAAGTCGCTGGTAGTCATCGCGCTCTAGCTTAACAAATGAGGTCAATGGTGCTTTTACGTCGCGCTGGTCGACCGTCACCGGAAGCGTTACGGTGACGTGGCTGCCGAGCCCGGGGACGCGCTCGACCTCAACGCGATGGGCGAGCTTGGAGATCAGGTAGAGGCCGCGACCCGACTCGGCCCAGAGATTCGCCGGGAGTTTCGGTCGATACGTGAAGCCCGGGCCCTTATCGATAACGTGCAGCAGCAGTGCTTGCTCGCGCAACTCGAGCGAGACGCTGAGCGGACCGGGTGCGTGCCGCACCGCATTGCCGATGAGCTCGGAGAAAATAACGCCACAGGTCGCAAGCTCTTCGTCGTCGATTGCGCAGTGACTCAAGAGGCTACGGAAAAACTCGTCGCGCATCGCGTACGCTGAGCGGGAATCGGCGGCTTCGAACTGCCAACGCAACGTGCTATGTGAAAAGTTGACGACGAGAATGGCGATGTCGTCGCGCGGCGCCTGATGCGCGATAGCACGTTCGATAAATTCCGCCGAGTTCGCCGCGTGCAGCACGGCATCGCTGGCGAGCACCGCCTCGAGCATCTTCTCGCCGGCGACCACGTCGCGCGACGCTTCCAACACGCCGTCGGTGTACAACACGAGCATGCTGCGATCCGGGCACGATTGCTCGTGCAACTCAAAGTCGACGCCCCAAAACGCGCCGAGCGGTGCGGAGGGCGCTTTGAGCCGCAACACTTCTTTGTTGGCCAGTCGAAGCAGCGGCGGCGCATGGCCTGCCGAGACGTAACGCAACACGTGGGTATCGGGATCGATCACGCCGATAAAGGCGCTCGCTAATCGCTCTTCACCTTCGGAGAGAAGGAGCCGGTTGCAAACGTCAGCGATCCGGCGCGGGTCGCCGAGGTCGAGTGCAGCGACGCGAATCGCTTGTCGCATCAGCACCATCACGCGCGCAGCATCGACGCCTTTGCCGGTAACGTCGCCGATGCTCACGACGATTTCGCCGCTCGCATTTTCGAAAGCATCGTACCAATCACCGCCGATGTCGGCTTCGGTCGAGCCGGGGCGATAGTGGGCAGTCAGTTCCAAGCCGTCACGCAATGGCAAGCGTTGCGGAAGCAGCGAGCGCTGCAGCGTCTCCGCGACGTATTGCTCGCGGTGGTACTGTTTGGCGTTGCCGACGGCCAGGCCGGCGCGGCGCCCGAGTTCGATTGCGAACGCGAGATCGCGCTCGTCGAATTCGTTGCCTTCCTTGGTTCGCACGAACGTGAGCGCACCGAAGATGCGTGCTTGCGCGACGACCGGCACGACGATCTTCGAGCGATAGCCCAAACGCCGCATGAAGAGTTCGTGTTGCCGCGATGCTGCGTGTTGGATCAGGCTCTGCTCGTCGATGTGCGGGAGGAAAAACGGTTCCCCGGTCCGCGTGACGCGCACCACCGGATGCACGCCCCACTCCTCGATGTAGAGAACGTTTCCGACGCCGGCCAGGGTCTCTTCTCGGCGCGGATCACGGTGCGCCGCGGCGGTGACGAAGAGCCGGTCCGAACGCTCGTCGAGCAGATCGAAGATGCAGAATTCCGCGAACGATTCGACAGCGAGGCGGGCGACGTTGTTAAGCGTCTCGGCGACATCCAGCGATTGGTGAAAGATATCTCCGGCTCGCACAAGCAATGTGAGCCGTTCCTGGTCGCGATGCGCCACGGTCCTCGACAAATCTCTCCCCCGCTGCGAATGGGTGTTCTCCCGCTAGTATGCGCATTTCCAGGGCTCGCTAATCAGCTTGATGTGCCAAGCGCCTTATTGCCCGGTGGCGGCAAGTGTGGCCGGCGCGGCATTTGCGGCCATGTTTCGTAAGACGCGACCGTTCGAAAGCACCACGCCGGTGGGTCCGATCGCGACGACGCGCAGTTTACCGATATGCGCGCCAACCGTGACGCAGTATGTATTGTGGTTGCGCATCGAGCTATCGCGGACGAGTGCGTAGGTGAAATCGCCATTCCCGCCGGTATCGAGCACAGCAATCGCGTCGGCCGGGGTTTGCCATACGGGCGTCGTTTGCGCGAAAGTTTCTGTGGTCGAAACCGCGCAAAGAACAGCGAATAGCACGATTGCTCTAAACAGAGCCATCCGGATCACCTCGTCCCCCTTATATTATCGGTATATTTCCCGGTTGCGATGGATGGAAAACAAGGGATGACGCGTAAATATTGTGTTTCGATTCACAGCCTGCGCACGGGTTTTTGCGGCACACTTGCGTCTATGCACAAACTACTGTTGCTCGTCGGCGCCGCCTGCTTCGCAGCACTCGCGAATGCTCCGCTCCTGGTGCGCGCGGCTGACCTGACGCCATCGAACCTGCTCGCCAATACCCGGTCGTACGACGGGCAGCCCGTTTCGGTCCAAGGTACGGTCAAGAATTTCAGCACGCACAAAACTCTACGCGGAACGATCTCGACCTTTCAGGTGTGCGATCAGCAGTGCGTGAGCGTCGTCGATGAAACGGGCGGTGCAGAAACGAACAGCGCCGACGTGACCGTCAGCGGGAGTTTTCACACCACGCTGCAAGCGCGACGGCAGACGTATACGAACGTTATCGTGATCCAGCAGTGACACCGTCATCGCAAGAGTAGTGCCCGCGCTCGGCTGGAGCAGCGCATTTGGCGCGCTAGGGCTCGAGGCTGCCGGCAGCCGTTGATCCCTTTGAGTTCGCCCTCAATGTTGGTATCAAGGAACCGATGTGAACTCCAAGAGGCGCGGGCCGGGCCCCTCTTCCGCAAGCTCGTCCATCGGATTGCGCAGCGGACAACTATCGAGCGACAAGCAGCCGCACCCGATGCAGTCGCCGAGTTGATCGCGCAGCGCTTCGAGGCGCGCAATGCGCCCTTCGAGGTCGTCTTTCCAGCGTTTGGAAAGCCTTCCCCAGTCTTTGGCAGAGAGTGCGCGACCGCTCGGTAAGGTCGCGAGCGCGTCGCGGATTTCCGCGAGCGAAATGCCCGCACGCTGCGCCACTTTGATCACGGCAATACGTCGCAGTTCGGCGCGCGGAAAGCGACGCTGGTTCCCGGCGTTTCGCACGCTTTGGATCAAACCCTTAGCTTCGTAGAAGTGCAGCGTTGAAACGGCGACGCCGCTGCGCTCGGCCACTTCACCGACCGTAAGATAATCGATCATGATATTGACCTCAACTATACTTGAGGTTGTAGGGTTGCGCGTATGGAACGTTATTTTCGCATCGACCGCTTCTCCGGAATTCCCGTCAAGGGCCGCGAGGAGTTTCTCTCCCGTGTGCACGGCACGCAGAGGCTCCTGCGCGCGCAAGACGGCTTCGTGCGCGGTTACGTCTTAGAACAGCCCTCGGATTCGCAGACCTCGACGATCGTTACTTTTTTAGAGTGGGAGAGTGCCGACGTCGTTCCGCGCGTTACGCAGGCGGTCGCGGAGTTTCACCGCGCGCAAGGCTACGACCCGAACGAGTTGCTCGCGCGCCTCGGCATCACGGTCGAGCGCAGCTCGTACAGCAACGTCGAAGTGCCCGAATGAGTTGGTTCGAGCGCGGTCACGTCGCGATCGTCACCGGTGGCTCGCGCGGCTTGGGTAAGGAGCTGGCGCGCGAGCTCCTCGAGCGCGGACTGCATGTCATCATCGACGGGCGCAATCCCGCAACGCTTGAAGCCGCGCGCGCGGAGCTCGCTCCCTTTGGCAGCGTACGCGCTATCGCAGGCGATGTGGCCGACAAGGACCACGCGCATGCGCTTGTCGCTGCAGCCAAAGATCTTGGTCGCCTCGATTTGCTCGTCAACAATGCATCGACGCTGGGCGAGGCGCCACTGCCGCGCGTCGACCGCCTCTCACGCGAAACGTTCGATGCGCTCTTCGCAGTCAACGTGTTCGCGCCAATTCACCTCGCGCAACATGCGCTACGGTTGATGCAACGATCGCGTGACGTAGCGACGATCGTCAACATCACGTCGGACGCCGGCGTTGAGGCTTACCCGACGTGGGGTGGCTACGGCGCGACGAAGGCGGCGCTCGAGCACGTTTCGCGCGTGCTCGCCGCCGAGTTGGAGACGACTAACGTGCGCGTACTGGTCGCCGACCCGGGTGATATGAACACGCGAATGCATCGCGACGCGATTCCCGATGCCGATCCGAACTCGTTACGTGACCCGGCCGATTCGGCGCGCGCACTCGTACATGCAATCGCCAACATGCAGGAGGTTTATGAGCGCGTTAAGCTCGCCGGCATCGTACTTGTCTGAGGCGACCGAGCCGCCCGAGCGGCGCGGCCTCGCGCGCGACGAGGTGCGCATGCTCGTCACCAATCGAATGATGCGCACGCATAGACACGCTCGGTTCCTCGAAATCGAATCATTTCTCTGCGCGGGCGATTTGCTGGTCGTCAACGACTCAGCGACGCTGCCGGCAGCGATTCCGGCACTGCGCGCGGACGGCTCGCCGATCGCGCTGCACGTCTCAACGCAGATCGACACGCGAATCTGGATGACGGAACCGCGGGGCACGGTCCTTTGCGGCGAGGAGCTGCACTGCCGCGTGGCGGATCAGCGGTAATGATTGCGCCCGTGGAACCCGAGGCGCCGCGCGTGTGGTATGCGTGGTTCCAACTGCCCTTCCCGATGTTCGACTATCTCGCGCGCGTGGGCGAGCCGATTCGCTACGGGTATATGACGCAGCGGTTTCCGCTTGCCGATTATCAAACGATCTTCGCGAGCGAGCCCGGTTCATCCGAAATGCCGTCCGCGGCGCGGCCGTTCACGCCGCGCGTCATGCTGTCGCTTGAAGCGCGCGGGGTCGAGTTTGCAACCGTCACGCTCCACTGCGGCGTGGCGAGTTTCGAGGCGCCGGAGCGACCGGCGAGCGAGCGGTATGCCGTGTCGCGCGAGACCGCCGCGGTGGTAAATGCTGCGCGCCAGGACGGGCGACGGGTGATCGCTGTCGGCACGACGGTCGTGCGCGCACTCGAAAGCTCCGTGCGCCAGGGCGACGTCATCGCTTCGAGCGGGTGGACCGATCTCCTCATCGACGAGCATTCTTTGCTTCGCGCCGTGGATGCGCTCCTCAGCGGATTTCACGGCGCGACGGCGACGCACCGAGCGCTGCTGCGTGCGTTCGCCGATTCGGATCTGCTCGAAGAAGCGTACGCCGTTGCCACCGAGGACGCGTATTTCTGTCACGAATTCGGCGACGTGCACCTACTACTCTAACGGCATTGCGAGAAAGGGCTAGCCGCCGGACATTGCGCCGATGATGAGCAGTGGTTCAGCGCCTTCTGCAACGGCGTCCGGCAGTGGCGCGTCAGGCAAATCGTGCGAGAGATCGCGTTCGCAGGCGAAGTACCGAATGTGCGGGCGGCGTTTGTGCGTCGTGCGATCGCGAATCGTGCCGAGCAGCATCGGGTAACGTGCTTCGACCGCGTCGAGGACCGTGCGTTGCGTAATCGGGCCTTCGATTTCGAACTGCACCTCGTCGTTCACGCGCGCGAGCGACTTCAAGTGTGCCGGGAGCACCACGCGGATCACGGTAGCGTTTGGACTTCGACGGAGAGCACGGCGGGCAGATCGCGCACAATCGTATTCCACGAATCGCCACCGTCGGGCGAAACGTACACCTGCCCGCCGGTCGTACCGAAGTAGATCCCGCATGGATCGAGTGTATCGACCGACATCGCATCGCGCAGCACGTCGACGTAGCAGTCGCGCTGCGGCAACCCATTGGTCAGCGCTTCCCACTCGTTGCCGCCCGTGCGGCTGCGGTAGACGCGTAATTGACCGTCGATGGGAAAGTGCTCCGTGTCGCTCTTGATCGGCACAACGTAGATCGTCTCGGGCTCGTGGGCGTGCACGTCAATCGGGAAGCCGAAGTCTGTCGGCAGGTTGCCGCTCACTTCAGTCCACGAGTCGCCGGCATCGTCACTGCGCATCACGTCCCAGTGCTTCTGCATGAAGAGCACGTGCGGCCGCGAGGGATGCAACGCGATGCGGTGCACGCAGTGGCCGACCTCGGCGTCGGGATCGGGGATCTGGGCCGACCGCAGTCCACGGTTAATGGGCTTCCACGTCGCGCCGGCGTCGTCGCTGCGGAATGCGCCGGCCGCGGAGATCGCGGTGAAGATGCGCTGCGGATGTTTTGCGTCGAGCAAGATCGTGTGCAGACACATACCGCCTGCGCCCGGCTGCCACGACGAGCCGGTTGTGTGCGTGCGCAGACCCGAGAGTTCGCTCCAGCTTTTTCCGCCGTCGGTTGAGCGAAAGAGCGCCGCGTCTTCAACGCCAGCGTAGACCGTGTCGCGGTCGGTGAGCGACGGTTCGAGATGCCATACGCGCGCGAATTCCCACGGGTGCGGCGTGCCGTCGTACCACTGATGCGCGCCGGGCACGCCGTCATAGACGAACTGATTGCCGACCGTTTCCCACGTTGCACCGCCGTCATCCGAGCGCTGCATGACCTGACCCGACCAGCTGCTGCTTTGCGAGGCGTACACGCGATTGGGATCGATGGGCGAGCCCTTGACGTGGTAGATTTCCCAACCTGCGAAGTGCGGCCCGCTCACACGCCACGCGTTGCGCTTGCCGTCGGAGTCCATGATGAACGCGCCTTTGCGCGTGCCGACCAGTACGCGTATGCTGCTCATGAGTGTTCCTTCGACAGACAGGTCACGGTGGTCCCTCGCCTAAAGGTAGGTCTACGCGCACGATTGGGTGCTGTTGAGGAGAAACGGGCAATGTTGAAGGTTGGCGATCACGTGTATATCAATGGCACGCACGACGAGGGCACGGTCAAAGAGATCCATCCGCACGATGCGATCGTTCGCGTGAAAGTGCCCGGCGGTCATGAGGAGCGCAAGTATGCCCTCGAGGCGCTACGCCTCGACGCGACGCTCGCCGAGGATTCGAAGTTCGTCGATCACTAACGTTTCGCCGGTCCCTCGACTACAGCGCTTCGCGCCTACGCTCGGGCCTCAGGGTGCCACGATCGTTGCGTTGCCGGCGAGGATGTCGGCGATCGGCTGTTGCGCGCAGATATATGATGCCACGGCGCCGGCTTCGACCGCAGCGATTGCGGCTTGTATCTTCGGTTTCATACCGCCTTCGCACGCCGGCGTTTCCAAAAACGCGCGCGCTTGACCCAGCGACATGCGGTTGATACCGCTGTCGGGATCATTCGGATCGCGGCGTACGCGCGCAACGTTGGTGATCATCACGAAGGCGTGCGCGCGCAATGCGCCGCCAATTGCGGCCGCTGCAAGGTCGGCATTGACGTTAAACGCGTGCGCGTTGTCTTCGGCGATTGCGAGCGGTGCGACGACCGGCAGGTAACCGGCGGCGAGAAGAAGATTGATGAGCGCCGGATTGCACGCCGTTACCTCGCCAACGTAACCGAGATCTTCGCCGTGCGATCCTCGCGCCGTTTGCGCGACCAGGGTGTTCGCGTCTTCGCCGCTGATGCCGACGGCGCGCGCACCGAGCGCCGCACACGCACGGACGAGCCGCTTGTTGATCGTCGCGCAGAGCACCGCCTCGGTCACTTCGAGCGTGGCTGCATCGGTCACGCGCAAGCCATCGACGCGGCGGGTCGGCACGTTCCGATCGGCGAGCCAGCGGTCGATCTCGGGACCGCCGCCATGGAGCAAGACGACCTGGGTCCCCCCGAGATGGAGCCCTAGCACGCTGGCGAGGACCGGATCCGGTCCCTCGACTACGGTCGCTTCGCTCCCTACGCTCGGGATGACACCACCGCCACCAAGCGCGTTTCCGCCGTACTTTACGACGATGGGGCTTGAATATTTATGCTCCATATGTATAAATATACAGGAAATGTCTTCCGTAGCGCCATCCCACAGCAACACCCTGCGTGGGCGGAACATCCTCGAGATCACGGACTTCTCGCCCGGCGAGTTGGCCGCGCTGATCGCCCTTGCCCGCTACCTCAAAGCCGTTCCGAGGACCGAGGTCCGCACATTGCTGCGTGGCCGCACGCTGATGCTCCTGTTCGAAAAGCCCAGTTTGCGCACGCGCGTTTCCTTTGAAGTTGCGATGCAGCAACTCGGTGGCGAGACGCTCTTCGCAGCGGGCAACGAATTCATGATCGGCAGCCGCGAGACGCCCGAGGATGCGGCACGCGTGCTCTCGCGCTACGTCGATGGGATCGTCATCCGCACGCACGAACACGCCCCGCTGGTTCGCTTCGCGCATTCGGCGACGGTGCCGGTGATCAACGGGCTCTCGGCCGCCGCGCACCCATGTCAGGCGCTCGCGGATATTCTGACGATCGAAGAGCGTTTCGGCACGATCGAAGGCTTGCACATCGCCTATGTAGGCGACGGCAAGAACAACGTTGCGATGTCGCTGGCGCAGGCCGCCGTGATGCTCGGCGCGGTCGTGCACTTCGGGTCGCCGCCGACGCATCGTCCAAACGAAGCAACGCTCTCGCTGCTGAACAAGCTCGGTACGCCGTCAGGCGGCAGCGCGCGTGCATTTACGAATCCGATTCGTGCGGTGCGCGGCGCGGATGTTATATACACCGACGTGTGGACCTCGATGGGCGAAGAGCGCTATCGCGAGCGCAATGAGGCGATGCTGCGTCCGTACGCCGTGACCGAAGAACTCTTCTCGTACGCGCAGCCGCACGCGATCTTCATGCACTGTCTCCCTGCGCACCGTGGCGAGGAAGTCTCCGAAGGCGTGATCGACGGGATGCGCAGCGCCGTGCTCGATCAGGCCGAAAACCGTATGCACGCGCAGAAAGCGCTGCTCGTTGCACTTTTAACCGATGCCAAAGGGATGTTCTGATGAAAGACAGGCGCCAACGGGCGATTCTCACGCTGGTAGCGACGCGGCCGGTACACTCGCAAGATGAGTTAGTGTCGCTGCTCGAGGGACAGGGTTACGCTGCAACGCAGGCCACGGTGTCGCGCGACATCAAAGAGCTTGGCCTCGTCAAAGTGCCGATCAAGGTAAACGGCGACGACGAAGCGCTCTTCAAGTACGTCGTGCCCAATGCAACCGTGAACTACGTGAGCCGCTTGCATCGCGTGATCGCGGAGCTGGCGCAGACGATTAGCGGCAGCGTCAACATGATTGTGATCAAAACGCCGCCGGGAAGTGCGATGATGATCGCCTCGGCAGTCGATGAGGCCGCATGGCCCGAAATCATTGGAACCCTTGGCGGCGACGACACGGTGATGATCGTGGTGCGCAGCGCCGAGGAAATGCCCGTTATCAAACAACGTTTCTTAGATCTGAAGGGAAGTAGCGCAGCGTGAGCCGCATCGTTCTTGCATATTCCGGTGGTCTCGACACCTCGGTGCTCTTGAAAAAATTGATTCTTGCCGGCAACGAGGTCATCGCGATGACCGCGGATCTTGGCGAGTCGGATGGCGTAGCCGGGGAAGGCGCGGCAGCCGAGCTGGAAAAGGTGCAGGCCAAGGCGCTCGCGCTTGGCGCGTACGATGCCGTGGTGATCGATGCGCGCGAGCGCTTCGTGGAAAACTACGTGCAGCCGGCGCTTGCCGCGAATGCGCAGTACGAAGGCGTCTATCCGCTCTCGGCCGCGCTCTCGCGCCCGCTGATCGGCGCGCTGCTGGTCGAGATCGCGCACCAGTTCAACGCCGACGCGGTCGCGCACGGCTGCACCGGCAAAGGCAACGATCAGGTCCGCATCGAGCTGGCCGTGCGCGCGCTCGATCCTACATTGAAGGTACGTGCGCCGCTGCGCGAGGCGCCGCTCTCGCGCCCGGATGCAATCGCCTTTGCGGCCGAGCACGGAATTCCGGTCGCGCACTCGGCGGCCAA
This sequence comes from Candidatus Aquilonibacter sp., assembly GCA_049678885.1. Lineage (GTDB taxonomy): Bacteria > Vulcanimicrobiota > Vulcanimicrobiia > Vulcanimicrobiales > Vulcanimicrobiaceae > Aquilonibacter. The sequence goes on from JBAUEZ010000209.1 coordinate 10,855, forward strand.
GCCGTACTCGATCGACGCGAACCTGTGGGGTCGGTCGATCGAAGCCGGCGTGCTCGAAGATCCGTGGACCGCGCCGCCCGAAGACGCGTTCGCCTGGACGAAAGGCGCAAGCGCGCAGGCGCCGGCGCCCGATGAGGTCGTGATTCATTTTGAGAACGGTATTCCGTCGCTTGACGGAGTGACTGGCGCGGCGCTCGTTGCGAAGATGAACGCACTGGCGGGGAAGCACGGCATTGGGCGGATCGATCTGATCGAAGACCGTGTGATTGGCGTGAAGTCGCGCGAAGTCTACGAGGCGCCGGCCGCGACCGTGCTGATCGAGGCGCACAAGGCGCTCGAGCGTTTGGTGTTGACTCGCGACGAACTGCGCTTTAAAGCCGTGTGCGATCAGAAGTATGCCGAGCTTGCCTATGACGGACTGTGGATGTCGCCGCTTCGCGACGCCCTGGACGCCTTCAACGCGTCATTCGCCTCGCGGCTGACCGGCGACGTGCGCGTGAAGCTTTACCACGGAAGCGTGGCGACGGCGGGTGTGCGCTCGCCGTTTGCCCTGTACAACGAATCGCTCGCGACGTACAGCAATGCCGACAAGTTCGATCATCAAGCCGCCGACGGATTTATCCGGCTCTACGGATTGCCGACTGATCAATTGGCTGCCCTTCGACAAGCTCAGGGTGACAAAGTGGATGCGCTTACCACGTGACAAGTTTGCAGTGGGGTGGCAGATTTAACGCGCCTCCCGATGCTGCGTTGCTCGCGTTCGGTTCGTCGCTCGAAGACGATCTCGTGCTTGCGCCGTTCGACGTGCGCACGTCGCAGGCACACGTCGATGCGCTCGCCGGCGGGAAGATCATCGACGCCGCGACCGCGGGCGCACTGCAGAGTGCACTGAAGACCGTCGCTGTCGAGATCGAGAACGGATCGTTCGTTGCGTATGCGCGTAGCAGCGGTGCTGAAGACGTGCACGGTGCGATCGATGCGCGCGTACGCGAGCTACAGCTGGAAGCGGGCGCGCTGCTCCACGCGGGTCGCAGTCGCAACGATCAAGTCGCAACGACCCTCGCGCTCTATGCGCGCGACCGTGCGCAACGCGGCGCGGAGCGTGCGAAGTCGATCGCGCGTCATCTGCTCGCGCGCGCGTCGGAAGAACTGACCGCCGGCACGCTCCTCGCAGCGACGACGCACATGCAGCCGGCACAGCCGGTGCTGCTGGCGTTTTGGCTGCAGGCCGCGGCCGAACCGTTCGTGCGCGCGGCGCATCGCTTCGCAACCGCGGCGCGGGCCGCGACGCAATCATGTCCGCTCGGTTCGGGAGCGGTCTCGGGCTCGACCTTGCCGCTCGATCGCGACGCTGCGTGCAAGCGTTTGGGTTTTGCGCGGCCGTCGCGCAATGCGATGGATGCGATCGGCACACGCGATGCCGTGCTCGACGTTGCACAGGCCTGCGTCCGTGCCCTCGCCGATGCCTCGCGCGTGAGTGCCGAGATCGTGCTCTGGGCGACGCCGGCGTTTGGTTACGTGCGCCTGGGCGACGCCAGTTCGACCGGCTCGAGCTTGATGCCGCAGAAGCGCAATCCCGATATTTTCGAACTCGTGCGCGGCTTCGCGAGCGAAGCGGCGGGCTCATATTTCGGCGCGCTCACCTCGACCATCGGCATGCCGCTCTCGTATCACCGCGATCTGCAAGAGACGAAACGGCTGGGCATCGCAACCTGCGAACGCGCGCTTGCGGCATTGGATGCGTTCGAACGCGCGCTACGTGATACGACCTTCGTTCGCAGTGCGATGCAGGCGCGAGCCGGCATCGGTTACACGATTGCAACCGATCTGGCGGATGCGCTGATCGCCGCCGGCATCACCGCGCGCGACGCGCACGCGCTCGTCGGCGCGGTCGTGCGCGCAGCAGAAGAAGCGGGACGCGCGCTCAACGAGCACGACCTCCTCACGCTCGCACAAGAAGCGGGTCTTAAGGAGCTTAAGGCGCCGCTCGATCCCAGTGCGAGCGTCGCGGCGAAAAAGACGAGCGGATCGACGTCGCCGGAGGCGGTGCGCGCGGGCCTCGCGTCGCTCGCCGCAGAACTAGATACGCTATGACGCGCGTGCATGTCTGGGGTGCGAGCGGGTATGGCGCGGCCGAAGCGATTCGTCTGCTCGGCGCACATCCGTTCTTCGAACTTGGCATGCTCGAGAGTCGCAGTCACGCGGGCGCATTTCTCGCCGATCACTTTCCGCTCTTGCGCACGACCGACTACGCATTCACGCCGGAAGGCTCGGTGCTCGAAGCGTTGCGACCGGGCGATTTCGTGATCGCCGCCGGCGCACACGGTGAGGCGCACGCGCACGTGCCGGCATTCATTGACGCCGGAGCGCGCGTGGTCGATCTTTCGGCGGACTATCGCTTTGACGACAGCGCGGCGTACGGCCTCACCGAATGGAATCGCGACGCAATCGCCGGCGCGTCGCTGGTCGCGAACCCCGGCTGTTATCCGACGGCGACGCTGCTCGGACTCTTGCCGCTGCTCGAGCTCGCGACGCCGCTACAGCTGATCGTCGACGCAAAGAGCGGCATCACCGGCGCGGGACGCAAACCCGCGACGGGCTCGCTCTACGCCGAAGTCGCGGGCGACATTCGCGCGTACGGCGTCGGCGGGCACCGGCATCAGCCCGAGATCGAGCGTTTCTTGCGGATGCAGGGTAACGGTACACCGCTGGTCTTTACGCCGCACGTCGTACCCCTCGCGCGCGGCATGCTTGCCGATTCATACGCGATCTTCGATCGTCCGCTGGACGCGCAAGCGCTGCGTGAAGCGTACGCTGCGGCCTATGGCAACAGTCCTTTCGTACGCATCGTCGAAGGCGAGCGCGCGCCGAGCGTCGCGGCGGTCACCGGAACGAACGATGCGGAGATCCGCGTTGATGTTCTCGGAGCCACCGTGCGCGCGATTTGCGCGATCGATAATCTGGGCAAGGGCGCGGCGGGGCAAGCCGTGCAAAATCTGAACCTCATGCTGGGCTATCCCGAGGAGACCGGTTTGCATGCTCGCGCAATTGTTGCAGGATGATGATATTCGTCTCGTCGCAGTGCGCGGCGGGATCGGCGCGGTGCCCGGCGTGCGGTGCGCCGGCGTCCACGCGGGAATCAAGCCACGCAAGCGCGATCTCGCGCTGATCGTTTTCGACGAACCGCAAGTCTGCGCATCGGTCATCACGGTCAATGAGATCAAAGCCGCGCCCGTTATTGTAAGCGAGGAGCACCTCGAGCTCGATGGGACGATGCGCGCGATCGTCTGCAACTCCGGTTGCGCCAATGCGTGCACCGGCGAACGCGGAGATCGCGATGCGCGCGCCACCGCGCGGCAGACCGGCGCACTCTTGAAGATTCCGGCAACGAGCATCATCGTCGCGTCGACCGGCGTGATCGGCGTGCCGTTGCCGATGGATCGCGTGCAACGCGGGGTCGAACGCGCGGTTGAACAACTCGAGAACGGGTTGAAGTCGAGCAACGACGCGGCGGAAGCGATCATGACGACCGACCGCGTGCCGAAGCTCGCGGCGTACGAGTTCTACATTGGCGAAAAGAAATTTGCCGTTGGGGGTATCGCTAAAGGCTCGGGCATGATCGCCCCCAACATGGCGACGATGCTCGCCTTTGTCGCGACGAATCTTCCGATGCCCGCCGACGCGTTGCAGAGCGAGCTGCGTGAAGCGGCCGACGCGACCTTTAACATGATCTCGGTCGATGGGTGCATGTCCACCAACGACGCCTGCTACGCGTTCGCACCGCCCGGAGAGAAAAAGCCGCCCGCGGCGTTTTCAAAGGCGTTGCGGCAAGTGTGCACGGACCTCGCGCTTGCGATGGTCGCCGACGGTGAAGGTGCAACCAAGACGCTGACCGTGCACGTGACCGGCGCGAAGGACGTAACGCAGGCGCGCGCGATCGGTCGCGCGTCGATCAACAGCAACCTCGTGCGCACCGCGCTCTACGGCGAAGATCCGAATTGGGGGCGGATCGTCGCAGCGGCAGGCTCGGTGAACGCGGGACTGGATCCCAACACCTGGTCTTTGCTGCTCAACGGCAAAACGTGGGTCGAGCCCGGCGCGGTCGAAGTGCTGAGCGAAGCCGAGGCGCACCGCGAGTTGGAGCTGACCGATATCATCGTCGAACTGCGTCTGGGGCTCGGCGAAGCGCACGCGACCGCCTGGGGTTGCGACCTTTCAAAGGATTACGTGAGAATAAATGCTAGCTATAGAACGTAGCGCTCCCCTCGACTACGCTTCGCTACGCTCGGGATGACAAGGGCTTAATGGACGACAAGCTGCTCGCGAACTACAATCGCGCGCCGATCACAATCGTGCGCGGCGATGGCTGCTACCTCTTCGATGACGAGGATCGGCGGTATCTGGACTTTATTGCCGGCATTGCGGTCGTTGCGCTCGGGCACGCGCATCCGTGGATTTCGGATGCGGTCTCGCAGCAGGCGCGCACGCTCGTGCACGCGAGCAATCTGTATCATCACGAACCGGCTGGCGCGCTCGCACGCGAACTCGTCGCGCGCAGTGGGTTCGCCCGCGCGTTCTTTTGCAACTCCGGCACCGAGGCGAATGAGGCCGCGATCAAGCTGGCGCGCAAGCGCGCGTTTCGCAACGGCGAGAAGGATCGCATCGGCATACTTGCGTGTACGGGCTCCTTTCACGGGCGAACGTATGGTTCGCTCGCTGCCACCGACAACGACCGCTATAAGGAAGGCTTCGGGCCGATGCTCGAGGGCTTCAGCTTCACGCCCTTCAACGATATGGCGGCGCTGGATAAAAACATTACCGACAAAACGGCGGCGTTCATCGTCGAGCCGGTGCAAGGAGAGAGCGGCGTGCATCCCGCAACGCCGGAGTTTCTCGCGATGGCGCGGCACTTGTGCGATAAACGCGGTGCACTTTTAATTTTCGACGAGATTCAGTGCGGCATGGGGCGGCTCGGACCGCTCTTTGCTTTCCAACGGTTTGGCGTGACGCCGGATGTGGTCACGATGGCGAAGGCGCTAGCAAATGGTTTGCCGATCGGCGCGATGCTGGTCGGGCAGAGCGCAAGCGATGCGCTGCAGCCGGGCGATCACGGCACGACGTTCGGCGGCTCTCCGATACCGTGCGCGGCGGCGCTTGCGCACCTGCGCGTACGCGATGCGATCGATCTGGAATCGTACGTCGGCATTCGCGAAGTCCAATTCATGGCGCGACTCACGGACCTTGCGCTCGCGTTCCCGAACGTGATCGCGCGACTGCGCGGCATGGGACTCTTGTGCGCGCTTGCGCTCTACGAGAAGTATCCGGTTGCCGATGTCGTCACCGCGCTGCGCGAGCGGGGCTTGCTCGTCGGGAGTGCGGGCGGCAACAGTTTGCGCTTCGCGCCGCCGCTTGTGCTGAGTGAAGAGAACATCGACGAAGCCTATGAAGCGCTCTATGACGTGTTTTCGCACATCGGAGACGTGTCTAAAGCAACCGCAGTCGTGTGACATGCATCCAACCGTTAAGGCTGCGCGCGTTGCCGGAGCGATCTATCTCTTAGAGGTGCTCTCCGGCCCGTTCGGCCTGATCTACGTCCCGAACGTGATAACGGTGAGCGGCAACGCGGCTGCCACGGCGGCCAACATCCTGGCGCACGAGACGATGTTCCGTTTCGCGATTCTTTCCGACCTGTACACCGGCGTCATCAGCATCTTTCTCGTGCTCGCGCTGTATCGCTTGTTCAACGATGTGGACCACAACCAAGCGGTGTTGATGGTTATCTTGGGTGGGGTCGTGGTCGCGCCGATTTTCTTCATGAACTCGCTGAACTGGATCGCCGCGCTTATGTTGGTGCATGGTGGCGGTTCGCCGGCTTTCACGATAGCGCAGCAAGACGCGCTCGCGATGCTCTTCGTGCGCTTGCACGGCCAAGGCAATCTCGTGAACGGGCTGTTTTGGGGTCTTTGGCTCCTACCGTTCGGCGTGCTGGTGATAAAGTCGGGCTTTATTCCGCGTTTCTTGGGCATCTGGCTCCTGATCGACGGTTTTGCCTACGTGGCCCTGACGTGCATCGGTATACTCGCGCCGCAATACCACGACATCGGATTTCTCATCGCGCAGCCCGCGCTCTTAGGCGAGCTCGCGATCGTGCTCTTCCTCGTCATCAAAGGCGCGAACGTGCCGGCCAGGAACGTTTGACCGGCGCACATTGGAGGAAATAGCAAGCATGGCACCACGCAAGAAAACGACACGCAAGAAAACGACGCGCAAGAAGACCACGGCGAAGAAAACGACCGCGCGTAAGAAGACGACCGCGCGCAAGAAGACGACGGCGCGGAAGAAGACCGCGGCGAAGAAGAAGACCACGCGCAAGTACGGCAAGAAAGCTGCGCGCAAAGTTCGCAAGGTGATGGAAGAATTCAAAGAGGGAAAATTGCGTTCGGGCCGCTCGGGCAAGAAGGTCACGAGCCGCAAGCAGGCCATCGCGATCGGCATCAGCGAGGCGCGGGAAGAGGGCGACAAAGTGCCACCCTATCCCGACTCAGAATAGCTACGTGAGTGACCCTTCGAGGCTCGCTGACACTCGCACCTCAGGGTGACACGTCGGTCCCTCGACTACGCTTCGCTACGCTCGGGATGACAAGGCGCTGCGCTCGGGATGACAAAGCGTGTATCATATGAGCTTAATGAAAGTTCAATCGTACGAACGGACCGCCTCGCGCCTCGGCGCAGCGTTGATCGTACTCGCGATCATCCTGCTCATCACGCTTCTGCCGCGACGCTACCATTTCGTGCCGAATTGGTTCGGCTATGTGGCGATCGCGTTCATGCTGGTGCCGATGATCCTTGTCGGCGTGGTGCACGGACCGATCTGGCGACGGTTCGAACGCATCGCCGAGTTCGTCGTTGTTGGCACGGCGCTTACTGTGAACTCGGCGAACCTTCTCCTGGTGGCTTATAACCTGGTCGAAAATCCGGGCACACTGGAGCCAGTCCCGCTGTTCTATACGTCCGTTGGAATTTGGACCGGCAATATTCTGATCTTCACCTTGCTGTATTGGCTAGTTGACGGCGGCGGCCCCGACGCGCGTCTGCACCACACCGCGCCATATCCCGACTTCGACTTTCCGGCGATGGACGAGTCCGCACGGGTTCCACCCAACTGGCAGCCCGGCATCATCGATTATCTGTTTTTGGGCTTCACGACGTCGACCGCGTTCAGCCCGACGGAAGCCATGCCGTTGACGTCGCGCGCGAAGCTGCTCGTCATCCTGCAAAGCAGCATCTCGCTCATTACGATCGCAATTGTCGCCGCGCGCACGATCAATATTCTGAAGTAGCCGACGCCGGTCGTGCAGGCGGCGCCCTGCACGATTTGGATACGTGCCGCCTCCCTAGCAACGGTATAATATTTGCTTGGGATACCAAAGGAGGACGGCATGTCAACTCGCCTTGGCAAGCTTATCGTCGTTTTCAGCATTCTCGTCGCGCTGCCGCTCTTCGCGCAGGCCAAAGGGACGATGCGCGTGCAGCAGTCCGACGGCTCCGTGCAACTCTACGACAACGTCAATCTTGCCGTCACCGGTAGGCAGCTGTTGATAACCACCTCCAACAACAAGGGCACGCTGATTATCGACGAGGCCGCGTGTACCGTTGCCGCGGGTGTAACGACGTGTATCCCTGAGCGCGTGCGGCTCAGACAAAACGGCACGCAGCCGTTGGAT
>JBAUEZ010000210.1:0-7350 GCA_049678885.1 Candidatus Aquilonibacter sp.
GGCCGTGGCCGCGGTGGGCGTCCGCAACAGCCGGGCGCTGCGCCTGCAGTCGCGGAGTCCGCGAACGAACTGCCGGCAGTCGAGACGACACCGGTCGTTGTCGACACCGACCCCGTCGCGAATGAGGCAGCCAACGCACCCTACGAGAACAGTGCACCGGCGGCCGAAGGGAGTCTCGAGTAAATGTTGACGCCAAAACGAGTAAAGTGGCGCAAAGTGCAGCGCGGTCGCATGACGGGGCGTGCTACGCGCGGCAACACCTTGACGTTCGGCGAGTACGGATTGCAAGCGATGGAGCCGTGTTGGATGACCAACCGGCAGATCGAAGCTGCGCGTATCGCAATGACGCGTCACATCAAGCGCGGTGGCAAGGTCTGGATCAAGATCTTCCCCGACAAGCCGGTGACGAAGAAACCCGCCGAAGTTCGCATGGGCGCCGGTAAGGGAAATCCCGAGTTCTGGGTCGCGGTGGTGCGTCCGGGACGCGTGCTCTTTGAGCTCTCCGGCGTCGAGCCGGCGGTTGCGAAGGAAGCGCTGCGTCTTGCGGCCTCCAAACTGCCGATCGAGACGAAGATCGTTTCGCGCGAGGAGGCGGGCGCATGAAGAAGGGCGAGTTGAACGAACTGCGCGGCCTCACAATGGCCGAGTTGCAGCAGAAAGCACGCGACACGAAGTCTGAGCTCTTCAATCTGCGCTTTGCACTGCGCACCGGGCATCTTACTGATTTCAGCAAGATCAAAGCGATGCGCCGCGCCTACGCGCAAATTCACACTGTGATTTCCGAGAAGCGGATGGCCGAGGATCAGCATGGAGCAGCATAACGAGAGAGCGGTAGCACGCCGCGTGAAACAAGGGCGCGTCGCGTCGGACAAGATGGACAAGACGATCGTCGTCGTGACCGAGACGCGCGTTCCGCACCGGACCTATGGCAAGATCGTTCGCAAGTCGACGCGTTTCAAGGCGCACGACGAGCAGAACGAAGCCAAGACCGGCGATATCGTGCGCATCATGGAATGCCGGCCGCTTTCGCGCGACAAACGTTGGCGTCTGGTCGAGATCGTCGAACGGGCGAAGTAAGACAATGATTCAACAAGAGACTCGGCTCAAAGTAGCCGACAATAGCGGGGCTCGTGAGCTGCTGGTGATCCACATCGCCGGCGGGAGCCGTCACGCCTACGCGCACGTCGGCGACATCGTCGTTGGTACGGTCAAGAGCGCGATCCCGGGTGCAGCGGTGAAGAAGGGTCAAGTCGTCAAGGCCGTTATCGTGCGGACCGCGGCCCCGATCCGTCGCTCCGACGGCTCGGTCGTTCGCTGCGACGACAACGCGTGCGTCATCATCAAGGGCGAAAAGGACAACCTCGACCCGCGCGGCACGCGCGTGTTCGGCCCGGTCATGCGCGAACTGCGCGACCGCGGCTTTCTGAAGATCGCCTCGCTTGCTCCGGAGGTGCTCTAAGATGGCCGTAAAGCCAAACATCGTCAAAGGTGACACCGTGATGATTCGTCGCGGTAAAGAGAAGGGTAAGCGCGGCGTGGTCAAAGCCGTAAACGCTGACGCGCGCCAAGCGACCGTCGAAGGACTCAACGTTGTCAAGCGCCACACCAAGGCCGGCCAAGAGCGCGGCAACATGGGTAGCGCACAGAGTGGCGGCATCATCGAGAAGGAAGCGCCGCTTCCGCTCTCTTCGCTGCAGTACGTGTGTGAAAAATGTAAGACGCCGACGCGCCTCCGCCGCGGACGCACCGCGGACGGTTATCCACACCGCGTCTGCGTCAAGTGCGGCGAGCCGGCGCGCGAGTCGGTGAAGGGAAGTTAACCGATGGCAACGCGTTTGAAAGAAAAGTATCAGAGCTCGGTGCGCAAGCAACTGCAAGAGAAGTTCGGTTATAAGAACGTCGAGCAGATTCCTAAGCTCGAAAAAGTCGTGGTAAACATGAGCGTCGGCGATGCAATCGTCAACGCCAAGGCCCTCGATGCGGCCGTGGCGGAGCTCACGCAAATCACGGGTCAGAAACCGATCGTCACGAAGGCGAAGAAATCGATTGCGGCGTTCAAGCTGCGCGAGGGCATGAACATCGGTGCCAAGGTCACGCTCCGCGGCGACCGGATGTACATCTTCCTCGACAAGCTCTTCAACATCGTGCTTCCGCGTATCCGCGACTTCCGTGGCCTCCCGGTCAAGTCGTTCGACGGACGCGGCAATTACAATCTGGGCCTGCGCGAGCAGTTGGTCTTCCCGGAGATCAACTTCGATAAGGTCGACAAGGCGCGCGGCATGGACATTACGATCGTCACGACGGCGAAGTCGGACGAAGAGGCGTCGGAGTTTCTCACCGCGATGGGACTCCCGCTACAGAAGGGACGAAATTAATGGCAAAAACGAGCTTGATCGTGAAATCGCAGCGGGCGCCGAAGTTCAGCGTACGCGCGCACAATCGTTGCAGGATCTGCGGACGCCCGCGCGGCTACCTCCGCAAGTTTGCCATGTGCCGCATCTGCTTCCGCGAGAACGCGCACAAAGGCGTCGTTCCCGGCGTGACCAAGGCAAGTTGGTGAAAACGATGATTAGAGAAGTGTTTATGCTCGATTTTCGTTCAGGACGAGGAGCGAAGAGCGAAGTGTGCTTCGGTACTCGAGCGATGAGCGACGAAGTGCTGAACGGAAAGGGAGCATAAAATGGCTGCAATCACCGATCCCGTCGCCGATCTTCTGACACGCATTCGCAACGCCAACACGGCCAACCACAAGTCGGTCGACGTGCCGGCGTCGCGCGTGAAAGTCGCGATCGCCAACATCCTCAAGGATGAAGGCTTCATCGAGGATGTCGAGCGCGTCAACGAAGGCCCGCAAGGCACGCTGCGCATTCGTCTCAAGTACGGTCCGGAAAAAGAAAAAGTCATCACCGGCCTGCGTCGCATCTCGCGTCCCGGCTTGCGCGTCTACACGCCCAAGACCGAGATTCCGCGCGTGCTCGGCGGTTTGGGTTTGGTTATCATCTCGACGTCGCAAGGCATCATGTCCGGCAAGCGAGCCAAAAAGCTCGGCGTCGGCGGTGAAGTCCTGGCGTACGTCTGGTAGGGAACGAAGATGTCACGTATTGGAAAACTTCCGGTTGCCGTCCCCAGCGGCGTAAACGTTACGCTGGGCGAGGGCGAGGTGCTCGTCAAGGGACCCAAGGGCGAATTGCGTCAGACAATTATTACGCAAGCGGTCGATGTCAAGCTCGAGGACGGCAAAGTGATCGTTGAACGCAAGGGCGATGCGAAACCGCAGCGCTCCCTGCATGGTTTGACGCGCACGCTGATCTCGAACATGGTGCTCGGCGTCAGCAAAGGCTTCCGCAAGAGTCTCGAGATTCAGGGCGTCGGTTATCGCGCGGCAAAGTCGGGCGAGAAACTGAACTTGAGCCTCGGGTATTCGCACCCGGTTGTCTTCGAAGCGCCCAAGGGCATCACGCTGACCGTCGAGGGTCAGAACAAGATTCACGTCGACGGGATCGACAAGCAACAAGTCGGTCAAGTCGCCGCGAAGATTCGCTCGCTGCGCGCACCCGAGCCGTACAAGGGCAAGGGCATTCGTTACGAGGGCGAGATCATTCGCAAGAAGCTCGGTAAAGCCGGAAAGGCAGCGAAGAAGTAAATGGCTCGCATTTCTAAAGACGATTCGCGTCGCGCACGCCATCAGCGTCTTCGTAAAAAGCTTGCCGGCACCAACGATTGTCCGCGCCTGATGGTCAAGCGCACGCTGCACCATATCTACGCGACGCTCGTCGACGACGCGAAGGGGCACACCCTCCTCGCGGCATCGACGCGCGACAAATCGGTTGGCGAGTCGCTCGGCTCGATGACCAATCTCGATGCGGCCAAGGCTGTCGGTCAAGCGATCGCAGCCAAAGCCAAAGCGGCCGGCATCACCGACGTCGTGTTCGATCGCGGCGGCTACAAATACCATGGACGTGTGCAAGCACTCGCCGATGCGGCGCGTGAAGCGGGGCTGAACTTTTAATGAACTATCGTGGTGGTCGCGATCGCGACAACAGTGGATTCGAAGAGACCGTCGTGCGCGTCAATCGCGTCGCGAAGGTCGTCAAGGGCGGTAAGCGCTTTAGCTTCAGCGCGCTCGTCGTCGTCGGCGATCGCAAAGGCAAGGTTGGGTTTGCGATCGGCAAAGCCGGCGAAGTGCCCGAGGCGATACGCAAAGCCGTCGAGGCTGCGAAGAAGAGTCTCGTTACCGTGCCGATGGTCGAGAAGACGATTCCGCACGAAGTGACGATGCAAGTCGGTTCGGCTAAGGTGCTGCTCAAGCCGGCGGCGCCCGGCACCGGCGTTATTGCCGGCGGGTCGATGCGCGCGGTACTCGAACTTGCGGGCATCCACGATATCCTCACCAAGTCGCTCGGCAGCAACAACCCGATCAACGTCGTGCTTGCCACGATCGAGGGGCTGCGCTCGCTCAAGACGGCTGAAAAAGTCGCCGAGCTGCGCGGCAAGACTACAAAAGAAATCTTCGCGGTAACGGGCTAGGTAATAAGAAAGCATCATGGCAGAGAAAAAGACAGCAGCGAAAAAGCGCAGCGCTAGTGCAAAGTCCAGCACGAAGGCGACTGCTGCTAAGAAAGCGGCGCCGAAGGCTCCCGCTGCAAAACTAAAACCAAAAGCGAAAGCGAAAGCAGCTCCCGCCAAGGCAACGGCAACCAAAGCTGTCGCCAAGGCGAGCACCACGGTGAGCGCAGGCTCGATCGCGTCGTCGAACGGCGCGCTGATGAAGCTTGGCTCGCTCAAGCCGGCCAAGGGTTCTTGGCCGAAACGTCAGCGCATCGGTCGCGGACACGGCTCGGGCATGGTGAAAACCGGCGGCGAAGGCGGTAAGGGTCAAACCGTGCGTTCCGGTGGCGGCAAGGGTCCGTCGTTCGAAGGCGGGCAGACGCCGTGGGCGCGCCGTCTTCCGCACAAGCGCGGCTATTCGCAGAAGGCGCGCGACATCGGACACTTCCGTTCGCGCTACGCCGTGGTCAATCTGCACCAGCTTAGCGGTTGGGATGCAAGCATTGAAGTTTCACCCGAATCGCTCAAAGAGCGCGGCATCCTCAGCACAACATTGGACGGCGTGAAGATTCTCGGCGGCGGCAAGGCCGGCAAGGCGCTTCCGCAAGGGTTAAAATTCCGCGACGTCGTGTTCTCGGCAAGCGCACTCGAGGCGCTCAAAGCCGCCGGAGCTACGCTTCCAGAACCCGTGGCTGAGCCCGCCTAGTGTTCGATAACTTACGGGCTGCCCTGCTCGTGCCCGACATCCGCAAGCGGATCGGGTTCGTGCTCTTTGCTTTTGCGTGGTTCATCTTCATGATCCACGTGCAGCTGCCCAACGTGAACGAGGCGGCGTGGCAACAGGTCCTCAAATCGGGCCAGTTCTACACGCTGCTCGGCTTCCTCTCAGGCGGCGCGCTGCAGAAGCTCTCGATCATCGCGATGGGGATCACGCCGTACATCAACGCGTCGATCATCATGCAGCTCATGACCGTCGTGTTGCCGCAGCTCGAAGACCTTGCCAAGAAAGGCGGCGAGGAAGGGCGGAAAAAGATCAGCCAGTACACACGCTGGCTCACGATCGTACTTGCGATTCTCCAGTCGACGTTCATGACCAACGCGATGAAGGCATCGGGCGTCTTCTACGACCCGAGCATCTGGTACCAGCTCTTTGCAATCGTTGCGCTCGTAGCCGGCACATTGTTCCTGATGTGGCTCGGCGAGCAGATCAGCGACAAAGGCATCGGCAACGGCGTTTCGCTGATCATCTTCATCGGTATCGTCCTGCGCTATCCGCAGTACGTCTCGGAGACGTACGCATCGGCGAGTTCGGGCGGCCTCTCCCTACTCAACCTCGTGCTCTTCATCGCGATCACGATCGGCATCATCGTCGGCATCATCTTCATGTACCAAGGCCAGCGACGCGTGCCGGTACAGCAAGCCCGGCGGGTGGTCGGCCGCAAGATGTTTGCCGGGCGCTCGACCTACATTCCGCTGCGCCTAAACAACGCCGGCGTAATCTCGATCATCTTTGCGATCTCGATCCTGCTCTTGCCGCAGCAGGCGCTGACGTGGCTGCACAGCGCCGACAAGGCTGCGTGGTTCAATTTGTTCACCATTCCGGGTGTGAATTGGACCTGGCAGTTCCCGACGAACATCGCGGCGCTGCAGGAAACGATCCAGGTATGGTTCGCCCCGGCGAGTACGCTCTATAATATCGCCTACTTCCTGTTGGTCGTGATCTTCACGTTCTTCTACAGCTCGATCGTGCTCAACACGCGCGACGTGGCGGACAACTTGAAGAAGACCGGCGCGTTTATTCCAGGCATTCGTCCCGGGCAGCCGACGGTTGATTATCTCAACAAGATTCTGATCCGTCTGACGACGGCATCGGCGATCTTCCTTGGCCTCTTGGCGGTTGCGCCGAACGTTCTGGAACGCGGCCTCAACGTGACGACGATCTATCTCGGCTCGACCTCGCTCTTGATCGTAGTCGGCGTTGCACTCGATACGATTTCGCAGATCGAGGCGCGCTTGGCGATGCGCGACTATCGCGGGTTTATCAAACGCTGATGCCGAGAGATGTCATTCTGCTCGGTGGTCCGGGCGCCGGCAAGGGCACGCAAGCGCAGATTCTGCAAAAGCGGCTCGGGTATCGCCAGATCTCGACCGGCGATCTGTTGCGCGAGCATCGCAACAAGGGAACCGAACTCGGCAAGGCGGCCGAAGGGTTCATGAAGCGCGGCGCACTCGTGCCCGACGATTTGATCATCAAGATGGTCGAGGGCGAACTGCAAGGCGACGCGGGCGTACTATTCGACGGTTTTCCGCGCACGGTCGCGCAGGCACAAGCGCTCGATGCATTTCTCGAATCGCGCGGCCGCGGTCTACCGGGAGCGGTGTACTTCGAAATCTCGCGTCCGCTGCTCGAAGAACGTCTGCTCGGCCGTTGGACGAATCCACGGACTGGGCGCGTCTACCACGAGAAGTTCTCGCCGCCCAAGGTCGCGGGTATCTGCGACGAGGATGGCGGACCGCTCGTGCAGCGTGAAGACGACAAACCCGACACGATCAAGAAGCGCCTCGACGTCTTCGAAGCGCAGACGATGCCGCTCGTAGCGTACTACCGCGACCGCGACCGTCTCGCAACAATCGATGCAACGCAACCGGTCGAGCACGTGACGCACATGCTCATGCATGCGATTGGCGTGGAGCACGACCATGTTTAAAGGCACTCCGCCCGAGGCTCCGCGCCCCCCACTTCGTGGGGCCCCCCAATCAGGGCGCGCTCTCGATTACGACAAGCGTTTCTCTCCCCTGGGG
>JBAUEZ010000211.1:0-6286 GCA_049678885.1 Candidatus Aquilonibacter sp.
GGCCAGACCAAGACCAAGCTCGGCAACGCGCGCGTGCGCAGTATCGTCTACAACCTCGTCAACGAGCGGCTCGATTTCTTCTTCGAAGAAAACCCAAAGCTGGCACGCATCATCGTCGAAAAGTCGATGCAGGCGCAACGGGCGCGCGATGCCGCGAAGAAAGCGCGCGATCTTTCGCGCCGCAAGAACGCGCTGGATGGCTCGGGGTTGCCCGGCAAACTCGTCGATTGCAAGAACACCGACCCGAAAGAGAGCGAGATCTTCCTGGTCGAGGGCGACTCGGCCGGCGGTACGGCCAAGGGTGGACGCGATCCGAACACGCAAGCGATCCTTCCCTTGCGCGGCAAGATCATCAACGTCGAGAAGGCGCGCTTGGATAAGGTGCTTTCAAACGAAGAGATTCGGACGATGATCACGGCATTCGGCACCGGGTTCGGCGATGAGTTCGATCTCGAGAAGCTGCGCTACCACAAGATCATCATCATGACCGACGCCGACGTCGACGGCTCGCACATCCGCACGTTGCTCCTGACGTTCTTCTATCGTCAAATGAAGCCGCTGGTGGAGAACGGCTACGTCTATATCGCGCAGCCGCCGCTGTACGGCATCAAGAAGGGCAAGAAGCAGTGGTGGGCGTTCAGTGAGGCCGACTACAAGTCGGTGATCGGTGAGGACGATCCCAAAGACTTCACCATCCAGCAATACAAGGGCTTGGGTGAGATGGACGCCGACCAGCTTGCTGAGACGACGATGGAGGTCGGTCACCGCCGCCTCAAGCAGATTACCGTCGAAGACGCGGTCGAAGCCGAGCAGATCTTCACCGATCTGATGGGCGATAAAGTCGAGCCGCGCAAGCAGTATATCTTCGACTACGCGAAGTCCGTCAAAAACCTGGACCTTTAGTTTGGATTAACGCGGGTCTTCTCGGAAGGCCCCCGTCCTAGGGTTGGGTATTTACCCCATATGCGCAGGCGAACCGCGTGGACCTGGACGGCAATCGCTCTTGTTGTCGTGGGCCTGCTCGCGATCAGCGCTCGCACGCTGCTCGCGCGGGCGCTTCCGTTCGCGCTTGGACTCGCGTTACACGGGAACGCGCACATCGCGCAGGTTGAGATCGGCGGCGGCCATATGATCTTGCGCGGCGTCCACGTCACGACAAAGGGCGATCCGCTGCTCGATGCACGCGAGATTCGCGTCGACTACTCGCTGCGCGATTTGCTTCCCGGCAGTATGCACCGCTTCGGTTTGCTGGCGATCGATATCGATCGACCGGTCTTTACGTTCGAACGTCGCGCCGACGGCGGTTACAATCTTGCGCTCGGTGGCGGCGCGCCCTCGCACGGACCGGCGGTACCGCAGCGGCTGGACGCCGTGCCGATCGCGTTCACGCTGCGCGTGCACGACGGTGCTATCGCGCTGCGCGAGCCGCGCGCACTCGATCCCCAGTCGCGCAGCATCGACGTAGCCGGCATGCAACTCGATGCCACGGTCAATACCGCAACGCGCACGCACTATCGCTTGCGTGCTACGTTTGCGGGCGCGCCGCTGCGCATCGGCGGCACGGTTGATGCGACGCGCGGCTACGCGATGAACCGCGTACAGGTCGGCGCGCTTGCGATGCGGCCGATCGCGAACTTCTTCATTAATTCGAAAGCCTCGAAGGTGTTGGCGGGAACGGCGCGCGACATCGACCTGCGCATCTATGCGTTGGGCGTCGAGCCCGAAGCGCCGGTCGACTATCACCTCAGCGGCCACGCCATAATTAACGACGCAAGCATGATGCTGGTTGGCCTCGCGCAACCGGTGCAGCAGTTGCAAGGCACGCTGCAACTCGTCGACGATCAACTCGTCTTCAACGACCTGCGCGCGCAGGTCGCGGGCCTGGCGATGACCGGTGTGGGCAGCATCTTCGAGTTTCCCGCGACGCCGCAGTTTCGCATCGGTATCAGCGGGCGTGGCAACTTAGCGAACCTGCGCACGCTCTTCACGTTTGCGAAGGACCAGCCGATGGCCGGTGACGCGCGCATCGGCGTTGCGGTCGATGGTGGACTCGACGATCCGGGACCCCGCATCCAAGCCACGGTCGATGCGCCGCACTTCTCGTATCGCGGCATCATCTTCGACAGCTTGCGTGCGCGCGTCGCGTACAGCAACTCAACGGTGTTCTTCATGCCGCTCGAGGCGAAGGCGGAGGGCAGCACGTTCACGATCCGCGGCGCGCTCGAGATCGGCGACACGAGCACCGTCTCGCGCGTCGTTTTGCACATCGATGCGCCGGCCGATTCGCTGCCGTACGTCGGCGAACTCCTCGGGCACGAGCCGCTGACCGGCGACATCCTGCTGCACGGCAAGGACCTGAACTTTTACGGCTACGGTGCGCTGCAATCGGCGCGCGATGTCTCGCGCATGGCTGCGGTCGTGCATGCCGATCCGGGCGGTGTCCTCGACGTGGGGCCGCTGTGGTTCGATACCGAACGCGGCAGGCTTTACGCGGGGTATTCGCTCGACCGGACGCACGATACGAGCGCCTTTTGGATCCACGCGCACAACCTTACATTGCGCACGCCGCGACACACGTCGTTCTTGGGCGTCACGCTGCCGATCATGCCGCCCCTCGACGGCACGATCGACGATGCGGCGATTCTCGGCGGCGGACCGAGCGGCGAGCACACCCTCATCGCCGGCCGCGTGCTGTTGCACGCAACCACGATCGCCGGCGTGCGTTTGGATAGCGTGCGCACAAACTTTGCCGGCACGCTCGCCGACGCGGCGCTCGATCCGATCGACGCGAGCGGCCCGTGGGGTACGCTGCACGGCACGGGCGCGCTCTCGCTCAACAGCCTCGCCGTGCACGGGCACTACGTTGGGACGCTCGAGGGTTTGCGGCCGTTCCTCAATCAAACGCCGGCCAGCGGCGCGATCGACGGTAACGTTGCGCTTGCCATCGCTTCGCAAGGCATCATCGTGCAAGCCGACGATCTCCATCTGCAGCACGCTACGATTCATGGGCTGCCGCTATCGCAAGTGACGGGCACGCTTGCAATTCGTAACGGCGCGCTGCAAATCAAGAGCGCGCGCGCAACGATCGCGAGCGGAACCGTCGTTGCGGCGGGATCCTACGACCGCGGCATCGCGCTCGTGGCGACGCACCTCGATGGTGGGCAGTTGCGCGCGCTGGGCCTTCCGCTCGATGCCGGAACCGTGGATGCGAGCGGCACGCTCGCGCAAGGCGTACCGTTGCCGACCTTCAACGGCGGCGTTGCCGTTGCCAACGGACGCGTGCAGCGCTTTGCCGTTGCGGGAAGCAGTCTCATTGCATTGCACGGCGATGGCGTGCAACTGGCGCACACGGTCGGCGGCATGGACAACATCTACGCAATTGCCTCGGGCAGTTTGCAGGCGTTAACCTCGGGCGCACCGGTGTATGACGTGACCGCCAACGTGCCGGCCGGTGATCTGCGCACGGTCGTGAACGATCTGGGCATCGTGCCGCACTACGCCGAAGGCACGGTCGGCGCCGACGTTGCGGTCCACGGTGCCGGGCTACAGCCGCAAGTCAGCGGACCGATTGCGGTCTCTTCCGGCTCGATCAACGGGTTGTATTTCATCGATGCGAGCGGCGTCATCGACGCCGATACGAGCGGCGTCGCCGTGCAGGACGGAGCAGTGACCATCGGTAGCACGCAGCTCGCGTTCAACGCAATTGAGAATCCGTCCACAAGCGCGTTGCAGTTGGAAGCGAATGACGCAAACCTTTCCGACTTCGATAACTTCTTCGATACCGGCGATACGCTCAACGGCATCGGTCCGGTGCGTTTCGACGTGCTCTCCCAGGCGCACCGCCTCTCGAGCAACGGCGCGATCAACATTGCGCACCTGCGCTATCGCACGCTTCCGATCGGCACGACGGTCGCGTCGTGGTCGAGCGCGCACAACGTGTTGCAAGGCTCGCTCGACGTCTCCGGGGAGCAAGGTTCACTGCGCTCGCACGGCTCGATCGCCGTCGCACAAGAGCAAGACCTCTTCCACATCGTGCGCGATTCGAGCTATGCGATCACCGCGCAGCTTTCCGATGTCGATCTCTCGACGTGGATCGCCGCACTCGGCGCGCCGCAAGTCGCGGTCACCGGCCGCGTCAATGCGAACGCGACGCTCGACGGACGCTGGCCCGATCCGATCTTCAAAGGCGCGGCGGAGCTGGACAACGCCACGCTGTGGCGCTTCCCGATCGACAAAGCGACCGCAACGTTCTCCACCAGCGGCCAACGCGTGCTGCTCAATTCCGCGACGGTTGCCGCGCCGGGAATCACCGCGGAAGCCTACGGGAGCATGGGCTTCTCACTGGAACAGCCGCTGCAATTCACGCTGCACGCAAGCTCGAGCGATCTGCCGCAATTGGCTATGGAGCTGTGGCGGAGGCAACTCCCGATCAGCGGATCGTTTGAATCGACGCTGACGCTCGGTGGGACGCCGGCGAATCCGCTGGTAAACGCAACGTTCGACGGAACTAAAGCGGTGCTCTATGGCGTGAGCGTTCCGTCGCTGCACGGTGCCGTGGCGTTGGAGCGGCATAAGGCCGTGCTGCACGACGCGAGCATTACGTTGCCCAAGGGCGTGTTTGCGATTACGGGCTCCGCACCGATCGAGATCGACCCCTTTGCGATCGGGCCGCCGAAGGCGCCGGTCAGCGTCAACGTGACGGCCAAGGATATCGATCCGAGCGCGTTCGATGTGTTGCTCGGCAACAACACGAAGTTCGGCGGCACGATCAACGGCGATCTCGCCATCTCGGGAACGGTTGTGAACCCGCAGATCAGCGGGAGTTTCTCGATCGACAAGGGCACGTACGTAAGCGACCTCTCGCGCACGCCGATCACCGGCATCGAAGCAGCGCTCAACTTCGATCACAGCTCCGCGCTCATCAACAAGTTGCAAGCGAACTTCGGGAGCGGCACGATCTCGGCCACCGGCTCGATCGCCTTTGGCGCGAACCCGACGTACATAATGATGGCCACCGCGCGCGGCGCACAGCTCAATTTGCCGACGTACGGCACGGGCACGCTCGATGGCGCAATCGCACTGGTGCGCAACGCCGGCGCACCCGCGTTGCTCAGCGGCAAAGTCGAGCTTTCCAACGCCGCGATTCCGTTCTCGGCATTCCTGGCGGCTGCGCAGAACAATGGAGCAGCGGTCAAGCCGCCGCCGCTCGATCTCAACGTGGACATGGTCGTGGGGAAAAACGTGCGCGTGCGCGGCTCCGGATTTGGCGCCGGCCTCGACATCGGCGCGACCGGTTCCGGGCAATTGGGAGGCACGCTCGCGGCGCCGACGATGGCCGGCACGTTCTCGGCGACCAGCGGCACGCTCACGTACTACGACCGAGCCTTCCGCGTGCAGAGCGCAAAGGTCGTCTTCCGGCCGGATAACGGCATCATCCCGACGATCACTGCGACCGGCACGACGCACGTCACCAATCCCGATCCGAACAGCCCCTACAGCGGGGTCGACGTGACGGTCTCGGTCGAAGGCCAGGTCACCAACCCGAAGATCAGCTTTGCCTCGAACCCGCCCGGCTATTCCAACGAGCAGATCCTCGCGATGATCGCCCCGTTCGGCGGTGTGATTTTGAGCGGGCTCTCGTACGCGCCGAGCCTCAACGCCTACGGCGCGGTCCCGGGCCAACAGATTCCCGGCAACACCGGCACTTTCTCAGCCGGGCAGGAGGCCTTCAACATCCTCAACGCCCAGTTTGCGGCCGGCTTGCTCAACCCGGTCGAGGGAGCGCTCTCGCAAGGCCTGGGCGTGCAGAACGTCAACCTCACCCTAGACTATTGGGGGAATGTTGGGTTCTCGGCGTCACGTTTGCTCGGTAAGACCGTAAACTTCATCTATGCAGCGACTTTTGGCATCCCACAGCGAACCTCGTTCGGGCTCCAGCTCACGGGCGAGCGAACGACGAGCGCGCAGCTAACCTTCTTTTTTGAAAATGGACCTCAAAGGCTGTTCGAGATTCCCGCCGCGGGCGCCATCCCTAACGAGCGTATCTACATTGGTCAACCATTACTTGGGCAACAAGGCTTTGCGTTCACATTCCAGCGACTTTTTTGGTAAAAACCCCAGCATTTACGGGGAGGCAAGGACCGATGGGCGCTAGCGCGAACCAGGGGCCGGTGCTCTGCTGGCCTTCGTCAGCCGCCATATCCACTGCAAGGACAACACAATTCGCATGATCTTCGACCTTCGGCGCGCGCCACGCGCTCTGGTGCGTAGCGCGGGAGCCGCGCTC
>JBAUEZ010000212.1:0-25380 GCA_049678885.1 Candidatus Aquilonibacter sp.
CCTCAGCACTACTCGAAGACACTTTATAAATGGGCTAGCTGCGTTTTTCGGATTATCGTTTGTGCAGAAGGTTGCGCGTGCGGAGGATGCGCCGGCGGATCTGATCGTTACCGGCGCCACGATCCATAGCGTTGACGATGCCTATCCCTCGCCACAGGCGTTTGCCGTGCGCGAGGGCCGATTCGTATTCGTCGGCAGCGCGGCCGATGCCATGCGCTTGCGCGGCACGCGCACAATCGTGCTGGATCTTACGGGCAAGACCGTGTTGCCCGGGCTAATCGATGCGCATCTCCACCTCGTGAGCATCGGCATGGCGCTGCATGAAGTCGATTTGTTCGGCGTCGGTTCGCAAGCAGACTTGGTTGCGCGTACGGTCGCATTTGCGAAGCGCTCGCCCGATCCGTGGATTCGCGGCGACGGCTGGGATCAGAACCACTGGCCCGATAAAGCCTTCCCGACACATCAAGCACTCAGCGCCGCCATTCCGAATCGCGCCGTTGCGCTCGAGCGCGTGGACGGCCATGCGGTGTTCGCGAATGCCAAAGCGATGGAGCTCGCCGGCGTCACAAGAGCTACGCCCGATCCCGCTGGCGGACGGATCGTGCGCGATGCCAACGGCGATCCGACCGGCGTACTCGTCGACAACGCGGTCGCGCTTATCGCGCGCGTCATTCCGCCGCCGACACACGAACAACTCCGCCGCGCCGCACTCGCCGCAGCCGCCGAGTGTCACCGCTGGGGTGTGACGGGTGTTGGGGAAGCGGCGACGAGCGCGGACGACTTAGCCGTCTTTCGCGAGCTCGCCGGCGAAGGCGCGCTCGATCTTCGCAACTACACGCGCCTCGTTGACGATCCGCAGTTGCTGGCGGCTGCATTCGCCGCGGGCCCCCTCTCGGCCGAACACGACGGCCGCTTGTGGGTGCGCGGCGTGAAGCTCTTTGCCGACGGCGCGCTCGGCTCGCACGGCGCCGCCCTTCTCGCGCCCTACAGTAACGATCCCAGTAACAGCGGGTTGATGCGCACGACGCAAGCGCACATCGCAGACGTGTCGCAGCAGGCGCTCCAAGCGGGATTTCAAATGAGCGCGCATGCGATCGGCGATCGCGCCAATCGCGTCGTGCTCGACGCGTACCAGGCCGCGCTGACGAGCGCGCCCACGAGCGATCATCGCTTTCGCATCGAGCACGCGCAGGTGCTGAGTCCGCAGGACATTCCCCGCTTCGCACAACTCAAGCTGATTGCATCGATGCAAACGACCCACCAGCTCAGCGACTGGCCCTGGGCACCGACGCTGCTCGGTCCCGAGCGCATCAAGGGTGCCTACGCGTGGCGCTCGATGTTGGATACCGGCGTCATCATTGCGAATGGCACCGACGCGCCGGTGGAACCGGTCAACACGCTGCGCACATTCTATGCGGCGGTCGCGCGCGATCCCTCGCAACGCATGACGCCCGACGAGGCGCTCAAGTCGATGACGATCTGGGCGGCGCACGCGAATTTCCAGGAGGAGTACATCGGTTCGATTACGCCGGGCAAGTATGCCGACTTCGTGGTGATCGATCGCGATTGGCTGACCGTGTCACCCAACGGCATCCTGGACACGAAAATCCTCGCCACCTATTTCAACGGCAGCGAGGTCTTCGACGCATCTAAATTGGAAAGCACTGCGAGGCTCGGGCTTCGCCCGAGCCAACGCAAGTCGCCCTGTTGCGCCTAGTTGCGCGCGAACGCCACTAGCGCGAGCGCTGGTTTAACTTGTTGAGCTCTCGTCCATAGAGCACCGCGGTACGCTCCCAGAGCTTGCGCTGGGCGAGCGGCGATAAGCGGCGCAGAACTTTGAGCGTTCGTCGCGTCGTCATGGTTTGAGTGCTCCTGTGCCCAAGGTAGTGAGCGAAACCCCGTTTTGGCTGAGAATCGAGCCGTCGACGCGTTGGAGTTCAACGACGGCCTTGTTGAGATCGGTCTGCGCTTGAAGCTCGAGACCCTGATTCTGCACAAACTCGATTTGGCGTTGGTTGACGAGGAACGTCGTCGACTCGCCGTTGCGGAACTTGCGTTCTTCGCTCGCAAGGACTTGCGCGGAGGCCTCGCGCGCTTGACGCGCAGCGAAGAGCCGAGCCAGCGCGGCTTGGTAGTTTTGTACGGCGTTACGCACTTCGTACTGAATGCGCTGATTGGTGTTCAGCTTCTGAATCGCTGCGATGTGCTCTTGCTCGTCAGCGACGCCAACCGCGCCCTTCGCGGTGTTGTTACCGATCGGCAACGACACTTGCACGCCGGCTGAATACGTTGCGAACTTGCCGGAGTTCGCGAAGGCTTGCCCATAGCCGCCGACCATGTACGGCGGCGGCGTGGCATCGCCGAAGACGCCGCCGAGCGGCGGGAGCGCCTGACCGGCAAAGCCGTTGCCGTTGTACGACAGTTGCAGATCGGCTTGCGGCAGCTTCTGATTCTTGGCGTACGCAAGATTGACGTCGGCTTGCTTCTGCGCGTCGAGTGCCTGGCGAACCTCAGGCCGGTTTTGCAATGCGGTCGCGAGCACTGCATCGAGCGACGGCGCCGGCGGGAGATCCGGCACCGACGATGTCGGAACGAGATTGGCTTGCCAGATCGGATCGCCGGGATCGGAGACGATCATGCTCTTGAGCTGATTCTGCAACTGTGAAACCGTCTGCAGCGCCGAGAAGACGTTTTGCTGATAGACGGCCACCTGCGTCGACGATTCCACCGCATCGATCGGCGCAGCGTAACCATGTCTAGCTTGTCGGACGTTACTCTGCTGTTGCAGCACGCTTGTGCGCAGCGCGTCCTCTTGAATCGCGACGTTGCGCCACGCGGCGACAAGGTCCCAGTAAGCGTCTTCGACGCTCGCGATCGTCGTGGAGACGGATGCTAAGGTTGAAGCCTGCGTCGCGTCCACATTGACGACCGAAAGTTGGATCTGCCGCTTGTCGTCGTTCATCAAGAAGCCCTTGAGCAACGGCTGCGTGATCGAGACGTTGAACGAGCCGTAGTAATAGGGGTTGAACGAGTTGATGTAGGTGTTGTCGTTGACCTTGGTCTGCGAGACGTTGATGTTGTACTGCGTTCCGGTCTCGAGCTGCCCTTCTACGCCCCCTTGTTGCGTCTGATAGTTCTGGACGTACGGCTCGAAGTCGGTGCCGCCCGAGAAGAACGGGTTGAGCGCCGGGTTCGTATCGTGCTTGACCGACGGCTCAACGAAAAAGCGTACGTCGTTGGCGCCCTTGGCTTGTTGCACCTGATAGCTCGCGACGCGCGTGTTCGACGCGGCGACCGCAAGATCGGGATTCTTGAGCAGCGCCATACCGATCGCGTTATCGAGCGCGATGCCGACAAACGGCTGCTGAGTGACGCCGACGATATCTGCCCTGGTTGGACGCTGGTCCGGCGCTTTATAGCCGGGGGCGACCGTTGGCACGGGTGGTGTCACCGGCGTGGGCACCGGTGTCGGTATCGCCGTTGTTCCTTGCAACGTTGTCTGAGCCGAGACGGCGAACGGTGTCGCCGCGATGACCGCGCTGAGGGCGAGAGTAGTGAGTGTGCGTGTCTTCACGGAGCGCTCCTATTCGACCGCGACGTGACCGTCGAGCCGCGGCTTGTTAAGTAATAAGACGAGCGGTGCGAGTGCGATCGTGATGATCGCCGTCCAACGCGACGTATCTGCGTAAGAGAGCACTGCAGCTTGCCCTTCGACCAATCCCTGAAGGGTTGTCAATGCAGACGTGGAGTGTTCGCCGCCATTTTGCTGCAAGTAGATTGCAGTCGGCGCGCTGTGCAGGTTGATGCTCGCGGCAAGCTCGGTTTGATGCGCGGTCGTGCCGCGCACCAAGAGGGTGACCAGAACAGCGGTTGCGATGCTGCCGCCGACCTGACGCGAGAGGTTGAAAAATGCTGACGTCGCCGGCACTTCCTTATCGGGGACACCGCCGATCACCGCGATCGAGAGCGGTACAAAGATCTGCGAAAGACCGATGCCGCTGACGACCAGGCATACGATGAAGGTGCCGAACTGCGATTGCGGCGTCGTCACGCCGGCAAGAATCCAATTCGAGACGCCGAGCAAGATGAACCCGATCGCGACGTTGAGTCTCACGTCGATGATGCCGCGGCCGCCCAGCACCGCGGTGATCGGCGTGAAGACCATCACCGCGAGCGCGCGCACGAGGATCGTGAGCCCCGAGAGCGTCGCCGTGAAACCGAGCGAGTTCTGCAGATACTGCGGCAATACGAGAATTGAGCCATAGAGGCTTATGCCCAAGACCGCGCCCAGGATACTCCCCGCCGCAACCTGGCGGAGCTTGAGTACGTGCAGATCGACGACCGGAATCCCCGAGCGCAGGGTCCACCAGATAAAGCTGCCGATGCCGAGCACCGCAACGGCGGTGAACAGCCGAATGTTGGGATCGTCGAGCCAGTCGTACTGCTGCCCTTGGTCCAGCACGTACTGCATTGCACCAAGGCCAACAGCGAGCAGCGCGAGGCCGATCCAATCGAGCTTGAGCGCACGCGGTTTGATCGGGTTGCGCAGATAGTTCCAAATCAGCGTCGCGGCCACGATGCCGACCGGCAGATTGATAAAGAATGCCCAGCGCCAGGTGAGATTGTCGGTGATCCAACCGCCGAGCACCGGCCCGAGTGCCGGACCAACGATCACGCCCATTGCGAAGATCCCTTGCGCCAGACCTTGCTCTTTGAGCGTGTAGGTATCGCGCAGAATCGCTTGCGAGGTGGAGATCAGGCCGCCTCCGCCGAGGCCCTGAATGATGCGCCAGAAGACCAACGATCCGAAGCTCGGCGCGAAGCCGCACATCAGCGAGGCGATCGTGAAGATGATGATCGACGCGAAGAAGTACTGCCGCCGGCCGAAACGTGCAGCGAGCCAGGGCGTGATCGGAATCACCACGACGTTGGCAATGATGTAGCCGGTGACAATCCACGCCCCCTGATCGACGGGCACGCCGAAGTTTCCCTGAATGTTCGGCAGAGCAACGTTCACGATCGTGGTGTCGATGATCTCGAGCAAGGTCGCCGCGATGACCGCGACGCTCACGATGGCCCTACGTAGGCCGTGCTCGACTACGTTTCTTGGTTCCATCACGCTTTTTTGCTTTCGGTCGGCCCTAACGGACCTTCACGTACGTTTCGACGCTCATACCTGGGCGAAGCGGCTTATCGGGCGTCATATCGTCAATCGAAATACGCACCGGGATACGCTGCGTCACCTTGACGAAATTGCCGGTCGCGTTCTGTGCGGGCACCAACGCGTAGGTATTTTGCGACGCGGGATTGACCGAGATCACGTGGCCGTGGAACGTCTGTCCGCCATAGGCATCCACGTGAATGTCGGCCGGCTGGCCGACCTTCATGTTGCCCATTTGCGTTTCTTTATAGTTGGCCGTGATGTAGATCTGGCCAGGACCGTCGGGAATCAACGTCAGGATCGTCACACCGCCGGAGACCGTCTGACCAACCTCGGCGCTCTTCTCGCCCACGTACCCGTTGATCGGCGAATAGATCCGGGTATATCCGAGATTCTTCTTGGCGATGCCAAGCTGCGCGTGTGCCGCTTGCACTTGGCTCGGATCCGATGACTGCGCGAGTTTGCCTTGCGCGGTCGTCTCGCCACCCTGCGCGGCAGCAACCTTCTGTTGCGCGGCGTCAAGGTTTGCTTGCGCCACACTGATCTGCGCCTTTGCGCTGTGCAGCTGCGCCGCTGCAGCAGCCAGCGAAGCGGTCTCTGCATCCAGCTGCTGACGCGGAACATCGCCGGTTTTTACGAGCGACGCGGTACGATTGTAATCGGCGCTAGCCCGATCGTAGGCAGCTTGCGCGGAGGGCAACTGCGCCTGGGCCGAGATGAGTTGCGCCTGCGCCTGCGCAACGCCGGCATCGGCGTCCGCGGTGTCGGCTTGTGCCTGGGCTACGCCGCCCTGACTTTGGAGCGTGTTTGTCGACTGGTTCGCGGCCGCGAGCGCCAACTGCGCTTCCGCATTGCGAACCTGATCCTGCTCCACCGAATTGTCGAGGACGATCAGTAACTGGCCCTTCTTCACCTCATCGTTCGTGTCGACCAGAATCTGATCGATACGCTCGTTGATCTTGCTAGTGACAGCCACCGGATCCGCATCGACGCGTGCGTCGTCGGTTCCCTCATGCACGCGCGCGTACATGAACCACTTCACGCCCCACACGATGAGCAGTATGGCGACGATGGCGCCGAGGACGCCGAAGATCACGCGTTTGCGCGGTCCGGTGCGTTCTTCAATTGCGGGGACAGTGTCGGTCGACCCATTGGGGCGGGTTTGACCGGCAGTGCCTTGTGCTGCCTCGCGGGTGTCCATTTACTTGCTCCTTACGCCGTTGAGAAAGACGTCGATCATCGTTGAGAGTGCGTACTCGGTATCCGAGAAGATCCGGCTATCCGGAAACTTTTTGCCCGTTATGATCCGGGCAAAGATCATACCCATAAAGATCTCAGCCAGTTCTGTCGGGTTGCCGCGCAAGGTCCCTTCGGCGATTTTTGCGCTCATAAAGTCGCTCACAGCCGCCCGCACGGCAGTCTGGGGGCGCCAGGTCTCACGCGCGAAGACGCTCTCCTCGTAATCGGCTTCAACCAATGACCAGCGGATCATATCGCTCATCGACGAGAGATGCTCGTTCATCGACCGGGCGATCCCGAGCAGCTGCTCCTCGATCGGCCCTTGCAAGGTGGAGATGAGCTCGCGCAACTGCCCATCGGGGCACGAGCGCTTGGCAACGGCAATAATCAGCGCGTCCTTGTTGCCAAAATGCCGGAAAAGCGTGGCCTCGTTGACGCCGGCAACCTCCGCGATCTCTCGCGTCGTTGCGCCCTTCTTGCCCTTGCGCTTGATGACATCACGAGCTGCGAGGACGATGCGATCGCGCGTCTCCTCGGGCGTGACTTTGGCTTCCGCTTGTTTTTGTGCTTCGATCATGGTTGTTTCGTAAACATTGCGTCGTTTACGGCGACGTTGGTTTGGTAGGAATCGTAGGTCGAATCGCCGCTAAATCCGATGCGACGGTGCCCCTCGAAGTGCTGGCGCACGACAACGCTAAAGCCGTCTTGCGTGGCGTAATACTGCTTCATCACAATGGTATCGCCATTGGTGTAATGCCAATCCATTTCCACGAGTTCGTAGGTGGCCGGATCGACGTAGACGGTGGTGTCCTTTATCTGATCGCTGTAAATCTTCTTGGTCAGGACAAGTACGATCATCGGTCTGCCGTCTAGCGGCTGTGTGCCGGCGAGCTTGATGTTCGAGTCTTTTTCCCATCCGGTCGGGTCGCCGACGTCGGTGGAAAGCCTTTGAATGGCCTTGAGCGAGCTTGCGCACAGGCCGGATATCGGATTGAGCACCACAGCGAAGCTCCCAGGACGCTTGTAGTAGGCCGTGCCGTCCGTGCGAAGCCTGCAAAGCGGAATCGAGGGGCGGGCATTAACGTGCACGCGC
The DNA here is from genome assembly GCA_049678885.1 of Candidatus Aquilonibacter sp. GTDB lineage: Bacteria > Vulcanimicrobiota > Vulcanimicrobiia > Vulcanimicrobiales > Vulcanimicrobiaceae > Aquilonibacter. The sequence goes on from JBAUEZ010000212.1 coordinate 7,494, forward strand.
GCCATGTACGACTCGAGTCCGGCGTTGCGCGCGAGCATCCGCGTGATGACCTCTTGCGCATCCGTCGGCGCCGGCAGTGCGGTCGCAGCGTTCAACGTCGACGGCGACGGCGCAACGCTCTGCGCGGCAGCCGCACCGATCCAGACGAGCGCCACGACTGCGGCGATGCCAAATCCGCGCAACGTCACGCTGCGATTCCCTTCACCATCGGAAAGAGCCGGTCGAGGGCCATGACGGAGAGTGAACGCAGCAGCTCGGGACGCGTGACCTTCAGCGCAACCTCGCCGCCGACTTCGCGCGAGCGACGCAGCAGCGTGATAAGTCCGCGAACACTATCCGTGTCCAGCTTGCTCAGCGTATCGAGATCGAGCACAACGCGCGGCGCGCCTTCTTCGAAGGCGGCCAGCGTGTCATGCGTGATGCGCTCGAGCGCATCGGGGCGATAGTCAAAAATTGGGGGTGTAGGCGGGGTATGCATGGATGCCTGCGCTTCAAAAATCCTTAATGCAAGTACGTACTTGCACGCAGATCGTAGCATACCGATCTTGCGCGTGCAAGTACCCACTTGCACTACTTTTTGCGCCTAGGTTGAAGCTGGGCTGGGCTGCGCTTCCATCATGCCACCGCCGTGCCGCTTGCCTGAGGCCTTGTGGTAGCCAGCGGCCATCGCGTCCTTCGGACACATGTAGCTGCCATTCTTCGTCCGGCCGTAGAACGGAGCCGAAGGTTCAAAGTAGGCATGCGAGCGGGGGTTCGTCCAGACCGGCTGGTCGGTACCGCAGTTCAAGCTCGAGGGGATCGCCGCTTGCGGGCGCGACTCGATTGCCTGCATATTGCCGCCGCCGCTCGCTCCGGGCGACGCAGCGTTCATTGCGCCCGAGGTGGTCATCGGACCGGCGCTCGCCGACGCTTCGGCGCTCGCGCTCGAATTTTGATTACCGCCACCGCCGCCGCAAGCGGCGAGCAGCGTGATGAGGAGCGCGCAGGGAAGAATTTTACGGAATAACACGATTCGCAATCTCCTTGAGTTTTACGCGCGCGTTTTGCGCTGGGGTTGAGGGTTCACCGGTGTAGACGCGAGCTCCGTTGACAAATGCCGCTTGTACCCAGCGGTCTTCGCCGCGATACACGACCGCCTGTACCTCCGGCGTCCACGGATCGATGCGCGATGCGTCGAGCACGACGTAGTCGGCAGCGTTCCCCGCAATCAGATCGCCCGCCGAAAGCCCGAGAGCGCGAGCGCCCTGCGCGGTCCCCAGATCAAACGCCGCGCGGGCGCCGAATGCGCTGCCGTCGAGGCGTGCTGTTTTCTGTAACAAGGTGGCGGCGCGCATTTCATCGATTAGCGACGGCTTCATGTCGGCGTCGGTGCCCAAGCCCATCGTCACACCAAGCGCCTGCAGCTCGCTTGCATCGCAGATTCCGTCGCCAAGATACTGATTGGTCATGGGATTGTGGATCACCCGCGCGCCGCGTTCGGCAAGTAGGCGCTTTTCTTCTTCGGTAATGTGAATCGCATGAATTGCTACCATCCGCTGATCGAGAGCGCCCAGCTCGTCGAGTAGCACGATCGGGGTCGCACCAAAACGCTCAAGCGTTTCGCTTCCTTCGTAGGGCGCTTCGGCTACGTGTACGTGCATCTTGCAATCGTACGACCGCGCAAAGTCTGCAGCCGCACGAATCATCGGCTGCGACGCCGCGTGCAGCGAGTGTGGCGCAACACAGACGTTCGCCCAGGGATAACGTTCCATCAGCTCGAGCGTGCGCGACTGCGCCACGTCGATGCTTTCGCGGAACTGCGCCGGCGCATACGCAGCGTCCATCCACGCGCGCGCGAATACCAAGCGAATACCGCTCTCGTCGGCGGCGGTTATAGCGGCCACAGCGTGCGCGTTGCCCTCGCCGTTGAGATAGAAGAACTCGGCGACCGTCGTAATCCCGGCCGCGAGCATCTCCGCAAAGGCCGCGGTGAAGATCCAGTAGATGTCGTCGGGCGTAAGCTTGGGCACGACTTTGTAGAGCGCGTCGCTGCGCCAGCGCGCAAACGTCCAATCGTCGGCCCAACCGCGCAAGAGAATTTGATAGGCGTGGCTATGTCCATTGATGAATCCCGGGACGATCAACCGATCGTGCGGGAAGGAGCGCGTGTACAAATCCCCCGCGTGCTCGCGCACGATTGCGAAATCGCCGGCATAGGTAATCGTGCCGTCCTGCACGACGAACGCGTAGTCGCGACGCGTCTCGCCGCCGACGAGCGCGCGGGCGCAGCGCACGAGCTCCGACGCTGCCGGTTTCATTCGACGAGCAACCCGCGGTGTACGACCGCCGCAGCGAGGTTGCCCCCAAACTGCCACCCGAACTCGTCCGGTGCACTGATCTGCAGCGCAACAAAATCGGCGAGCGCACCGGGCCGCAACGTTCCTGCATCGGCCCGCAGCGAGCGCGCCGCCGCACGGGTGACGCCATAAAGCGCTTCAGCGGCGGTTAGTCCAAAGAGCGCGCGGCCGAAGTACGCGACCGTTTGCAGGTTGAAGCAGGGCGAGGTGCCGGGATTGTAATCGCTGGCGAGCGCGACCTGCGCGCCGCGTTCCAGTAACGCGCGCACCGGTGCCCTTTGCGGGATACCGAGGTACGCGATCGTTGCCGGGCACGCCACGGTAACGACATTCGCTGCGGTAATCGCACGCACGTCCTCATCGCGAATGTAGTTGCAGTGGTCGACGGCATCGACGCCGGCTGCAACCGCCATCTCCGCCGCAGCACCAAACGCCATCTCGTCGCAATGGCAACGCAAGCGCATGCCGGCCGCTGCGCAGGCATCCAAATAGCGCCGCGTCTGTGCCGGCGAAAAGAACCCCGGCTCGCAAAACGCATCGGCGTACACCGCGCCGTGCGCCGCGGCAGTTGGAATCACTTGATCGATCAAGTAGTCGATGTAGGCCTTTTCGCGAGTAAATTCCGGCGGCAACGCGTGCGCACCCAAAAAGGTGGCCACGAGCGCGGGCGCGACGAGATCGTCGCGATGCTGGGCAATAAGATCGAGTAACGCATCCTCACCCGGCTTGTGCAGCGCGTAGCCCGTCTTGGTTTCGAGGGTGGTCGTACCGTGCCGCAGGATCGTCTGCAGCCGCGGGCCGACGATAGTCTCGAAGAACTGCACCACGTCGAGTAACGCGTCGCGCGTCCGCTCCACCGTGTAGAGCATGCCCAGCGCTGGTTTTTCGCCGCGCAGGCGTGCCGCAAAGTCCGGCTCGCGATCGCCGGCGAAGAGCGGATGCGCATGCGCGTCGACGAATCCTGGGACGATCACGCAATCGCGCAGATCGAGTTCCTCCACGCTTCCCGCAATGGAGCGTTCGATCTCGCTGCGCGGTCCGACCGCGGCGATGCGCTCATCCTCGATCAGCAGCGCTGCATCGTCGATGCGCCCCAAATCGGCAAAAGTGACGCCGTGTTGTGCAGCGTCACCCGTACATGGGACGACCGTCTTGGCTCGTACGAGCGTTAGCACGCGTCTATAAACGCCAATCGATGTGTGCTGCGTCGGCGGTCTCGATCGCCAGATCGTAGCCCGCATCGGCATGGCGCACAACGCCCATGCCGCAGTCGGTCGTCAGCACGCACTGCAAACGCTCTTGCGCGTCTTGCGAACCGTCGGCGACGACAACCATGCCCGCATGCAAGCTGTACCCGATGCCGACACCACCGCCGTGATGGAAGCTGACCCAGTGTGCGCCGGCGGCGGTATTGAGCAGCGCATTGAGGATCGGCCAATCAGCGATCGCATCGCTGCCGTCCTTCATCGCTTCGGTCTCGCGATACGGCGACGCGACGCTGCCGGTGTCGAGATGATCGCGCCCGATCACGATCGGCGCTTTGATCTCACCGGCACGAACGAGCTCGTTGAAGCGCACGCCGGCCTTGGCGCGATCGCCGTAGCCAAGCCAGCAGATGCGCGCCGGCAATCCTTGAAACGCGATGCGTTCTTTCGCGAGCGAAATCCAGCGTTGCAATCCGGCATCCTGCGGAAAGAGCGCAAGCAGCTCGCGATCGAGCCGATGGATGTCGGCGGGATCGCCGGAAAGCGCCACAAACCGGAACGGCCCCGAGCCCTTGCAAAACAGCGGGCGAATGAACGCCGGTACGAAGCCGGGAAAATCGAAGGCCCGCGCGTAGCCGGCGCGTTGCGCTTGCGCGCGCAGATTATTCCCGTAGTCGAAGACGACGGCGCCCGCATCGAGAAACTTCACCATCGCCTCAACGTGCTTGCCGCAGCTTTCGAGCGCGCGGCGCTCGTATTCGTCGGGCGCACTCGCGCGCAGCTCCGCGGCTTCCTCGAGTGAGAGTCCTTCGGGTACATAGCCGTTGATCAGATCGTGCGCAGAGGTTTGATCGGTTACGGCATCCGGACGGAAACCAACGTTGTAGAGTTCCCAAAATTCGGTTGCGGCGTTGGCTTGGTACCCGATGGAGATCGCTTCGCCCGACTTTCGCGCACGCTCGACTTCGCGCAGGGCTTCCTCGCGCGAATCGACGACCTTGTCGAGATAGCGCAAATCGCGCCGCCGTTCCAGCCGCGAACGATCGACGTCGACGAGCAACGCAATGCCGTCGTTCATCGTGATCGCGAGGGGCTGCGCGCCGCCCATTCCCCCGACGCCCGCGCTCAAAACGACGCGCCCTTTGAGCGTCCCACCGAAATGCTGACGCGCAAGCTCCGCAAACGTCTCGTACGTGCCTTGCACGATGCCTTGCGTTCCGATATAGATCCAAGATCCGGCGGTCATCTGGCCGTACATCGTGAGCCCCTGCGCCTCAAGTTCGCGGAAGATCTTCCAATCCGCCCACTTCGGCACGAGATTTGAATTCGCGATCAGCACGCGCGGCGCACGTTCGTGCGTCTTCCAAACCGCCACCGGCCTCCCGCTCTGCACGATCATCGTTTCGTCGTTCTTCAATCGTTGCAGCGTGCGAACCAAAGCATCAAACGCGGACCACGAACGCGCGGCTTTGCCGTTGCCGCCGTAGACAACCAAATCATTCGGGCGTTCTGCAACGTCCGGATCAAGGTTGTTGCAGAGCATCCGCAACGCCGCTTCTTGCGGCCAACCTTGCGCGGTCAATTGCGTACCACGCGCCGCCCGCACCGTACGAGGTCCCGAAGAGATGGTCGCCATGCGCCAAGGTTTCCGGCCACTAGAACTTTGTCATCCCGCCTCCGCGAGAAAGCGACGGAGGACGCGCTTGGGGAGCGAGGGTTCGAAGTTTTGCGCCATTCGCATGGATGCGAACTTCCATTGGACGTGGCGCAAAACTCGCGCAGCAGGAGCGGCACACGAGGTGCCGCGAGGAGCGTCCGAGCGACCAAGTGTCCTTCAGCGATTCCCGCGGGTCGGTCTTGACACACTGTCGATATATCGAGTAAGTTACTCGTAAGCACGACGACCATTCGAAAGGACCCTCCCCATGGACTACGCCATCCTGGCGACCCTCTGGAACGGACCGGCGACTCTTCCCGAACTCGCTGCTGCTGTTACAGATCGCACCGGACGTCCGGTGAGCTCCACGCTCGTCGATAGCTATTTACGGCTTTTCGAGCGCTGCGGATTCATCGAGCGTGCCGATAGCGAATCACCTTACAAGCTCGCGGAGCGCGGCTCGGTCTATCTTACCTACGCTGCGACCGCATAGGACATACTACCAACATGGGTTTTCATTTCAGACACGGACACGAGGGCTTTGAAGCCCACTTCGGCGGACCTGGGCGCGGACGTCATCGCGGCCGCGGCGGTTGGGGCGGCTGGGGTGGCGGCCGCGGACGCGGCGATCTCAAATACGAGATTCTCGAAGCGTTGCTCGAAGGGCCGCGCCACGGTTACGACATCATGCTGACGATCGAGCAGAAGCGCGGCTTGCGGCCGAGTCCCGGCTCGATCTATCCCGCGCTGCAGATGCTCGAGGACGGCGACTACGTGCGCAGTTCCGAGCGCGACGGCAAGCGGACGTATGAGATCACCGACAAAGGCCGCGATCTCTACAATCAACGCGAGCCCGAGAGCGAAGCGGCGCCGTGGGGCAACCCGGCGTTCTACGCGACCGTCGCCGAGGCGATGCGTCAGGTGCACGGGATCAAAGACGCTGCCAAACAGATCGCTAAGAGCGGCAACATCGAGCTGTACAAGAAAGCTATTGAGGTGCTCGACAGAGCGCGCCGCGAGCTCTTCGACATTCTGGCCGACCACATCTAAATGAGCCGAAAGGGAATACGGATCGCGGTTCGATCTGCGGCATTCACGCTGGTAACTTTGGCCGTGATCTTCATTCCCGCAGGCACTTTCAACTACTGGCAGGCGTGGGTGCTTATCGGCGTGTACGCCGTCTGCGGCACGTGGCTCGCCATCTCAACCTGGAAACACAATCGCGCGCTCTTTGAACTGCGCATGAAACAGGGGCCGCGAGCGGAGAAATCGCCCGCGCAGCGCGTCATCGTCAGCTTGCTATACAGCGGCCTCATCGTTCAATTCGTGCTCGCGGCACTCGACCATCGATTTAGATGGTCCTTCGTGCCGCCGCTCGTCGCGATTATCGGCGACGCAATCGTCGTTGTGGGCTTCTACGTCTATTCCATCGTAATGCGCGAGAACAGTTTTGCCTCAGGCGCGATCGAACTCAACCCGGGTCAACACGTGATTTCGACGGGGCCGTACGGCACCATACGCCATCCAATGTACGTTGGATTGCTACTCGTCTTTCTCGGCGTTCCGCTCGCAATGGGCTCGTACTGGGCGCTCACGATCTTTGCAGCCGAAGTTCCCGTCGTGATGTGGCGGTTGCTCGACGAAGAGCAGTTTCTCGTCAAGAACTTGCCGGGTTATGCCGAGTACCGCGCGCAGACGCGTTGGCGCCTCGTACCCGGCATCTTCTAGACCGGCGGCGGGTTGAGTTTCGTTTTGGTGTGTTGATGCCAGTACGGGTACGGCTCTTGTCGTGCGCTTGCGGCATCGAGCGCCGCAACCTGCGCCGTCGTGAGCGACCATCCGACCGCACCGAGATTCGCGCGTAACTGCTCTTCGTTGCGCGCCCCAATGATTACGTTGCATACGGTCGGGCGCTGCAGCAGCCAGTTGATCGCGATCTGCGGAATCGTTTTTCCGGTTTCTTTCGCGACCGCGTCAAGCGCGTCGACCACACGATACAGATATTCGTCCTCGACCGGCGGTCCATCGTCTGCGGTCGCATGGAGGCGGCTTATCTCCGGCAGCGGTGCCCCGCGGCGAAGCTTGCCGGTTAGGCGTCCCCAGCCGAGTGGACTCCACGCGACGCACCCGACACCTTGATCGAGTCCCAGCGGCATCAACTCCCACTCATAGTCGCGCGCGATCAGTGAATATAGCGCTTGATGCGCGACGTAGCGCGGCAGATTGTAGCGCTCCGCAATCGCCAACGATTTCATCAAGTGCCAACCCGAGAAATTGGAAACGCCGACATAGCGAATCTTGCCTGCGCGCACGAAGTCGTCGAGCGTCGAAAGCGTCTCCTCGATCGGCGTGAACGCGTCGAAGTTATGGAGCTGAAAGAGATCGATGTAGTCGGTTTGCAGCCGACGTAACGACGCGTTGATCGCGACCATCAAATGCTGGCGCGAGGAGCCGGCGTCATTGGGCTTACCGCTCATCGGCGAGGTCGCTTTGGTCGAAATCAAGACCGCATCGCGCCGGCCCGCGATCGCTTCGCCGAGAATCTCCTCGGCAGCACCGAGCGAGTAGATATCGGCCGAATCGAACATCGTGACGCCGGCATCGAGACAGATATCGACCAGGCGTTTCGCCTGAGCTACGTCGGTGTCGCCCCAAGCGCCGAAGAACTCGCCGCGTCCACCGAACGTTCCGGTGCCAAAACTCAGGACGGGGACTTGGAGTCCGGATTTGCCGAGATAGCGATACTCCATCTACAGATCTCCCGGTCGATCGACGTCGCGATACGGCCATGCCGCGTCGATAGTAAGTACGCGCTGCGCTAACCCGGCGCGGTCGCGCACGTGCGCGATCGGCTCGTTATCGCGCAGCTCCTCGATGTATGCGCGAGCGCGCGCCGAAAAATAGACCGGGTGCCCGGGCGTTTCATCCTCGCGCTGCGGGAAGGCAACGTCAACACCATTCGCTTCGGCGGCGACGGCAGCAAGGTGCTGCGGCTCAATCAACAGCAGATCGCCGGGCAACACGACAATCGCGCGGTCGGGCGCGATCGCGGCGTTGGCGAGGCGCAATGAATGTGCCATGCCGCGCTCCGGCTCGCGGTTGAGAATCGCTTCCGCGCCCAGGGCCTGCGCGACCGGGAGCGTTTCGTCGCTGCACACGACCACCGTGTCGTAGTCGCCGGCAGCGCGCACCGCGCGCGCGAGAAGCGTGTCGTTTTGCTCCAGCGGATGGAGCAACTTTTGCGAACCAAACCGCGCCGACTGTCCGGCGGCGAGCACGACCACGGTGAGCACGAGTTACAACGGCTCGCCGATCGCTGATTCCGCGGCCTCTACGAGCGCATTCGTGCGGATCAACCTGCGCGCGATCTCGATATCCGGCGCCGGGGCACGATCGCTTGTCCACGGTGCAATGTGACCGCGTGCACACTCGTAGGCGGCATTCGTCCCCGTGCCGGATTTGAGTGGACGCCGAAAATCCGTCGCGGCAAGCGCGCCAAGGAGTTCGCACGCGAGCGCGCCTTCGACGTTGTCGAGTACGCGCTCGAGATTGTTAGCCGAGGTCATGCCCATGCTCACGTGATCCTCTTGTCCCGCCGAGGTCGGTATCGAATCGACGCTCGAAGGCCAGGCGAGACCCTTGTTGTCGTTGACCAGGGCGGCCGCGGCGTATTGCACGATCATTAATCCCGACTGCAATCCCGAACGGCCCGTCAAAAACAGTGGTAACCCGCGATCCTCGGCGTTGAGCAAGAGATAGAGCCGCCGCTCGCCGATCGACGCCAATTCGCCGATCGCGAATTTGAAAAAGTCGATTGCGAGCGCAATCGGTTCGCCGTGAAAATTTCCGCCCGAAAGAAACTCGCCATCCTCCGGAAAGACGAGCGGATTGTCGGTCACGGAGTTGGCTTCGGTCTGCGTAACGCTGCGCGCATAGGCGATCGCATCGCGCACCGCACCGTGCACGACGGGAATGCAGCGGAATGAGTATGGATCTTGCACGCGGCCGCACTCACGGTGCGAGAGCATGATCTCCGAGCCGGCCAGCAGCGCGCGCAGATTTGCGGCGACGCGGCCTTGTCCGGGATGCGGACGCAGATCGTTCAAGCGCCGGTCGAAGACGCGGTCCGTACCCAAGTACGCTTCCAGTGACATCGCGCCGATCACATCGGCTGCCGCGGCCAAACGTTGTGCGCGCAAGACCCCGAGTGCGGCGATACCTGTCATGACCTGCGTGCCGTTGATCAACGCGAGGCCTTCTTTTGGACCGAGTGTCACCGGCTGCAAGCCGGCGCGCTCGAGTGCAATCGCGCTGGGCAACCGCTCGTTGTCAAGCACCGCTTCGCCCTCGCCGATCAGCGTCAACGACATGTGCGCGAGCGGCGCGAGATCGCCGCTTGCACCGACGGAGCCTTGGCACGGTACGACCGGCGTGACACCGCGGTTCAGCAACTCGGTTAAGAGATCGAGCGTATCGAGTTTGATACCCGAGTGCCCCGCAGCAAGCGAATTGACACGCAGAACGCCTGCCGCACGCACCGAGCGTGCATCCAGGGGCGCGCCGGTCCCCGCGGCATGCGAGCGCACCAAATTTAACTGCAATGTTGCCGCATCTGCGGGATCGATCTGCACGTTTGCGAGCCGGCCGAAACCCGTCGTGACGCCGTATATTGCGTGCCCGCTCGCAAAACGCTCATCGACAAAGGCGCGCGCCTTCACGACGCGCTCGCGCGCTGCGGGAGAGATCGTGATGGGCGCTCCGTCGGCGACGGCTTCGATCGCCTCGAGGCTCAAGTGACGGCCGTCGAGTTCGACGACCTTATCAGAAAGCGTCTTGGACATGGGCACTAACTAGTTCCAAGTGGATAAGTCCACGCCTGCCGTGCATAACCGCAAAAAACTTGTGGATAGCGTGTGGGTGAGCGCGGAGTCTGACTTGATGCGTCCTAACCACGGTGCTACCATCACCTCACTTCGAATTCATCGAAGGGCGACGCACGTATCGGTCGCGATCGAAAGCACTACGCGTGGCGGCTGCGCTGGTAGCCACCCGCGGCGACGATCGAACCGCCGACGGCGTCAGTCGAGCTCTCCCACCCGGGAGTTCGATAGGCGACCACGGTGAGCGAATACGTCTAAAGACGCCAGACTTGTTCTGGCGTCTTTTGTTTCGCTACGCTAGCGCTTCCGTATACCTTGTATATTTTTCGGATACTTCTTTTGCGAGCGCGGCGACGCGGTTGCGAATCTCCGGTGGACCGACGATCTCGGCTTGTGCGCCCCAGCCGAGGACCCAGCGCGAAAGTTCGTCGGGATCGGCGACGCGATACTCGATCTCGACGCTACCATCGTCGAGGCGATCGATTTGCCGCTCGGCTATGACGCGCGCAGCGATCGCCGCCTTTGCGACCCGCGGCGCGAAACGTACCCGCACCGGACTTGCAGCGCCGCCATGCATTACCCCGCTGATCGAATCCGATGCGAAGGTTTCAACGTCGAAATCAGTCGGCTTGATGAAGGTACGTGTGCTAACGTGCACGTCGCTTACGTTGTCGATCGCGAAGACCCGCTTGTCGTGGCGGGCGTGATCGTACGCGATGCAATAGATCCGCCCGGAGCTGACCACAAAGCCATACGGATCCGCTTCGCGCGTGCTACGATTGCCTTCTTTATCTTGGTATAGGAATCGCACGCTGCGCGATGAGCGCTCGGCCGAAGCGAATAAGCCGAAGGCGCGTTCGCCGTTTTCGTCGAGCTGAATCTCCGACAAACGAAACGCGACCGGCGAAGGAGCATCGACGCGTGCGCGCACGCCGCTGCGGGCCGAGCCAAGCAACTTATCGGTGATCTCGTCGATTGAGGCGCCGATCGCGCCACCGATCGAGGCGCCGAACGAGCGCAATGCGACCAGGCCGAACAGCTCGCCGCTGGAGAGATCGAGGCGGCGCAAGCTGTACCCGTCGGCAAAGCGATACGCGTTGAGAGCACGGTCGAAGAACCAAGGGAAGCCGGCATCGGCAAGCACTGCCAGGTAACGGCGCAGGCTACGGGTGCTCGGCCGTTTGGCACCCTCGGCGATACGGTCTTTGAGGCTCTCGAAGGAGTGGCGCCCCTCGTCGATTGCCGAGAGGAGGCGCACCAAGAGCACGATTTTGGGTTCGGTTGTGCGTTCCATTGATTTCATACTCTAGCGCAGATTGTGGCCTTGTGGTGTGCCACCAGCCCGGCCTAGTACTCAAATTTCCATCAATTCGTGGACCCTCCGGTGTGCTAGAATAGTCGCCATGCTCGACGTAGCCGTCCCCGCGTCCGTCGCCGGCGACCTCGCCGCGATCGGGCGTTTCGTCGCCGCCCGCGGCTGGGTGCCCGCCACGAGCGGCAACTTCTCGTGCCGCATTGACGGCGACTACGCCGCCGTCACCCGCTCTGGGATCGACAAGGGCAACATCCGTCCGCAAGACTTGGTCGCCGTACCCCTGCTCGGCGATTTGCCGGCGGGCGTTTCAGCCGAGACGCCGTTGCACGTCGCGCGCTACCGCCGCACTCCCCAGGTGGGTGCGATCGTCCACGTGCACACCGTTGCCGCCACCGTGCTTTCGCGGATCGATGCGAAGGTCGGCTTTGTTGAACTCCACGGCTTTGAGATGCATAAGAGCCTGCGCGGGCAGACGACGCACGAAGGCACGATCCGGCTGCCGATCTTCGCGAACGATCAGGATACCGGGCGCTTAGCCGAGCGTATCGAGAAGCAGCTGACGCCGGACCCACCCGTGCCGGGCTACCTTCTGGCGGGACACGGGTTATATGCTTGGGGTGCCACCATGGTCGATGCGCAACGCCACCTGGAGGGCCTAGAGTTTTTGCTCCAGTGTTCATTAGAGGAACGGAGATTGCAGCGATGACCACGACCCTGACTAGCACGCTTCGCGTCTGGAACGACAGCGATCCCGGCACGTTGCTCGTCGACACGAGCGACGGCGAACGGATTGCGCAAGAACTGAACGTGGTCGGGGTGCGCTTCGAACGCTGGGCGGCCGATGCCGAGTTGCCCAAGGGCGCCGATCAGCAGACCGTGCTCGATGCGTACAAGAGCTCAATCGACAAGCTGGTCGATGAATGTGGCTATCAAACGCTGGATGTGATTCGTCTCGAGCGCGGAACGCCGAATACCGAGCCGATGCGCAAGAAGTTCCTCGACGAACACCAGCACTCCGAGGATGAGGTGCGGTTTTTCGTGGAGGGACGCGGCGCGTTCTACCTCCATCTCAACGACCGCGTGTATCAGACGGTCTGCGTGAAAGGCGACCTGATCAGCGTGCCCGCCGGCACGAAGCATTGGTTCGACATGGGCGCCGATCCTGAGTTCACCGCGATTCGCCTCTTCAACAATCAAGAAGGCTGGGTCGCAAACTTCACCGGCGATGCGATCGCAAGCGGCTTCCCTAAACTCGACTAACGACATCATGCACTTCCGCGCTCGCGCAGCGCTAATCGACATCGAAGGAACGGTTGGCTCGATCGCGTTCGTGCGCGACGTGCTCTTTCCGTATGCCTCGCAGCGCATGGACGAGTACGTGCTCGCACATCGCGACGAACCCGCTGTGCGCGAGGTCCTCGATCAGACCGCGGCCGAATCGGGAGCAGCGCGCGAAAATGAGCCCGCGCTGCTCGCCGCACTGCACGACTGGTCGAATCGCGACGTCAAGGTCACGCCGCTCAAAGCGTTGCAAGGGATGATTTGGCTCGACGGCTACGCGTCGAGCGGGCTACGCGGCCATCTCTATCCCGATGCGATCGACGCGCTGCGTCGCTTCCACGACGCCGGCGTCGCGCTCTACGTTTATTCGTCGGGCTCGGTCGCGGCGCAGAAACTGCTCTTCGGCAACAGCGTCGCGGGCGATCTGCTGCCGCTCTTTACCGGCTTCTACGATACGACGATCGGCGGGAAGCGCGAAGCGGATTCCTACGAGCGCATCCTCGACGACATCGGCGCGGCCCCTAACGAGTCGATCTTCTTCTCCGACAACGAGCTCGAGCTCGACGCGGCCGATGAGGCCGGCATTCAAACCGTGCAGCTCGCGCGTCCGCAAGATCTCACCGTCCCGACGACGCGCCACGCGAGCGTCGAGTCGTTCGCGACCGTTGAGGTGACGCCGTGAGCAAGCAGTTCTACGAGAACTTCGCTGTCGGCGATACGAGCGAAACCGGACGGTATCGCATCAGCACCGAAGAGGCGCTCGCGTTCGCCACGGCCTACGATCCGCAATCCTTTCACCTCGACGCCGCCGCCGCCGAAACAAGCTTCTTCAAGCGTCTCGTAATCAGCGGCTGGCAGACCGCTGCGATCACGATGCGGCTGCTGGTCGATCTGCGCAAAGCTGAAGGCGGTGAATTGATCGGGATGGGCGTCGATGAGTTGCGCTGGACGGCACCGGTTGCACCCGGCGACGAGTTGCACGTGCGCAGCGAAGTCGTCGACATGAAACCCTGGCCGGGAGGTAAGCCGCGCGGCATCGTACGCTTTCGCAACGAGACGATAAATCAAGACGACCTTGTCGTGATGACACACATCGCCAATGCGATCGTGCCGAAACGCCCTTAACGCGCGACCGGCACCATGTTGGGGAGCGGAGCATCCTGTTCGATGAGGCGCTCGGAGCGTAGATCCGACCAAAACGCATCCGGTATGCCCGTCTGCATCGATGTAAAGTCCTCGAGCGCTTCCCGCGCGTCGCTACAGCCAACGACTACCGCCACTGCGACGTCCGGCGCCTTCGAGAATTGGAGCGCCGCGGTGCGCAGATCAACGCCGTGGCGCAGCGCCACCGCGCGTAAACGCTCGCGCTTCACCAAGGCGTCGGGCGGAATTTTGTAGTTGTCTTTGCCGTAGTTGAAGCGCGCGCTTCCACTAATAAAGCCGGCGTTGAGTGTCGAGCCGACGACGAAAGCCATACCCTGCTCGCGGGCTTTCGGGAATACGTGATGCAATGCATATTCGTGATCGATGAGCGAGTATTGGCGCGCGAGCAGACACAGGTTCGCATCGGCCACGTCGAGCAGCTTGAGAATCGGCTCGGGGGAGTTCACGCCAAGTCCCCAGGCTTTAATAACGCCCTCGTCACGCAGTTTGCCCAGCGCAGGAAACGCGCCCTTGCGTGCAATCTCGAACTGTTCTTCCCACGGACTCGGCAGCCATGGGTTGTCGGGCGAGAGATCGTGCACGAAGACGACGTCGAGCGCATCAACGCCGATGCGCTGCAAGCTATCCTCGATCGAACGCTTGACGCCGTCGGCGGTGTAGTCGAAGCGCAAGTTATTCGGCGACGGCGTGAACGGGAAATAGTCCTTCGCATTGTTCGTTCGCGAAGCGGTGAGCAGCTTGCCGACCTTCGACGAAAGGATATACTCGCTACGTGTCTGGTCGCGCAAGAAGCCGCCGAGGCGCCGCTCGGCGAGCCCGAGGCCGTACCACGGAGAGGTGTCGTAATAGCGCACGCCGGCATTCCATGCTGCTTCGATGGTGTCGTGCGCGACCTCGTCGGTGACGTACGCAAATTCGTTGCCAAACGGAACGCCGCCGAGTCCGAACGTCATCCCGTGAAAGAGGTCGAATGCGTTCATATCGCAAGTGTACTCGCGTCAGCGTTCGGAGTCGAGCATCGCTGCTTCATGGCTGCTTCACCTTGGCTTCCAGCAACGCGTCGATCGCCTCAGTCGCCTGCGCGTCGCGCTCTTCAAACGTACCCTGCAGGACGACGATCGGACGACCCGTTTGCCCCATGACCTCGAGCAAGCGCTCGTGCATCCAGAAACGCCGATGCTGGCCGTCGCGGATTTCGTCGGCTACGAATGGGACATCCGGATAGGGAATGAGGTAGAGTGCGATGCGCGACGGAGGCAGCGGCCAATGCACGGGCTCCCTGTCGAGATAGCGCTCGCACCACACGCGTGATGCGACCGCGTCCGTGTCGCAGATCAGCACATTGTTAGCGCGGCGCGCGAGATCGTCTTCGCGCCGCTGCTGTTCGAAGGCGATGTGGGCGAACTCACTCTCCGACCACTGTCCGAGCCGTCCCGCAAGAAACTTATCCGTTGCGTATTCGCGCCCGTACTCCGGTACCCAGACGGTCTCGTAGTGCTCGGCCAGCCGTTCGCAGAGCATCGACTTCCCGGTCGACTCGGCACCGGCGATACATACGCGCGGTACGAAATAGGCACGCACGCACGGCTCGAGCCATCGCAACATCGACGCCGGCGACCGCCGCACCATCGTGCCGGTGATCGGTACCATCGCGCGTTCGCGATCGACCATGAAATGGACCGCGCCTAGTTCGCTCGCGATCATCGCGCCGTAGTCTTCGGAGGTGAAAAGCACGTCGACCGGTTCGCCGAGGAGCTCGCGCACGCGCGCACCCTCGACCTTCGCGTCTTCCGGCGTGATCCGCAGGTAGTTGAATGTCGGAAGCACGCGTACATCGACACCCGGATGGATCTCGCGCAACCATGCGGCGCGTTGCTCCACCGGTACGGTTTGCTCGGGATAGTCGAATACTAAAACGATAACGCGCGCAGTTTTGATGCGCGCGGTATCGATCAGCAAGGCGTGCCCGCGATGCGGCGGGTCGAACTTTCCGGCCACAAGGCCGGTGCTCATGCGTGGGCCGGTTCGCTCGGTTCCGACGGAATTTCGATCGACGGAATCTTCGAGAAGGTAAGCTTCTCGGCGTCGTTTGGATCGACGTCGGCGAGCACGTAGTCGCCGGCGACGAACGTTCCCCGCAGCATCTCCTCGGCCAGCTCGTCCTCGACGTTGCGCTGAATAGCGCGACGCAGCGGTCGCGCACCGAACTGCGGATCCCAGCCCTTCTTTGCAAGCAGCGCCTTCGCGGCATCCGTGACCCGCAGGTACATATCTTGCGCGCGAACTTCGCGCAAGACTTTCTCGAGCTCGAGTCCGACGATCTGTTCGATCTGCGGCTTGGTCAGCTGGTGGAAGACCACGACTTCGTCGACGCGGTTGAGGAACTCGGGACGGAAGGTGTGTTTGACCTCCTCGAGCACCTTGTTTTTCATCCGCTCGTAGCTCTTGCTCTCGTCGTCTTCGGTGCCTTTTTGCGGGCGGAAACCGATATCGGTCGTCGTCTGCATGCCGGCGGCTCCGACGTTCGAGGTCATGATGATGACCGTGTTCTTGAAGTCCACTTGGCGGCCTTGCGAATCGGTCAAGCGTCCGTCATCGAGTACTTGGAGCAGCAAGTTGAACACGTCGGGATGCGCCTTCTCGATCTCGTCGAGGAGCACGACCGAGTACGGGCGGCGGCGCACGGCTTCGGTGAGTTGGCCGCCTTCTTCATAGCCAACGTATCCCGGAGGCGCACCTACCAGGCGCGAGACCGAATACTTCTCCATATACTCCGACATGTCGATGCGGATCATCGACTCTTCGTCGTCGAACATGAACTCGGCGAGACTGCGCGCGACTTCAGTTTTGCCGACGCCGGTCGGGCCGAGGAAGAGGAACGAGCCGATCGGACGACTCGGGTTCTTCAAGCCCGCGCGCGAGCGCCGGATGGCGCGCGTGATGACGTTGATCCCTTCGTCTTGGCCGACGATGCGCTCGTGGAGCTTGTCGCCCATGTTGAGCAGCTTCTCGGTCTCGGCTTGCGCCAGACGGCTGACCGGGATCCTCGTCCACGACGAAACGATCTCGGCGATGTTATGCTCCGTAACCTTGAGCGGCTTGTCGGCGTTACGCGCCTTCTTCTCTTGCCACTCGGTTTCGAGGCGCGACTTCTCGAGACGCAGCTTTTCCTCGCGATCGCGAATGCCGGCAGCCTTCTCGAACTCTTGGTTCTTGACGACCGATTCTTTTTCGGCGATCACGCGGCGCAGTTGCGTATCGACGTCGCGAATCTCTTGCGGCGGAAGCGTCGCCTGCAGGCGCACGCGCGAGCTCGCTTCATCGATCAGGTCGACGGCTTTGTCGGGCAAGAAGCGATCAGTGATGTACCGGTCGGAAAGCTTCGCGGCAGCCGCAAGCGCCTCGTCCGTGATTTGCACTTTGTGGTGCGCTTCGTAGCGGTCGCGCAGGCCCTGGAGAATCTCGACGGTCTCTTCGACCGACGGCTCGCCGACCATGATCGGCTGGAAGCGCCGCTCGAGCGCCGAGTCCTTCTCGATGTGCTTGCGGAATTCGTTGAGCGTGGTCGCGCCGATGCACTGCAGTTCGCCGCGCGCGAGCGCCGGCTTGATGATGTTGCTGGCGTCGATCGCGCCTTCAGCCGCACCGGCGCCGACCAGCGTGTGCAATTCGTCGATAAAGAGGATGATCTCGCCGGCTGCGCCGCGGATCTCGTCCATCACGCGCTTCATGCGCTCTTCGAATTCACCGCGGTACTTCGTGCCCGCAACCAAGCCCGCGAGGTCGAGCGTGATCACACGCTTGTCGCGCAGCGGATCGGGGATGTCGCCTTTGATCACGCGCTGTGCGAGGCCCTCGGCGATCGCCGTCTTACCGACGCCGGGTTCACCGATGAGCGCCGGATTGTTCTTGGTGCGACGCGAGAGAATTTGAATCACGCGCTCGATCTCGTTGCTACGGCCGATGACCGGATCGAGTTTGTTCTCGCGTGCGAGTTGCGTGAGATCGCGACCGTACGCATCGAGCGTCGGCGTCTTGCTCTTGCCCTT
>JBAUEZ010000213.1:0-10341 GCA_049678885.1 Candidatus Aquilonibacter sp.
GAACAATGCTAAGTATTTCATCGTACGATGCCGTCGACTTTGCCCGTCATCGTCACGTACGTGCCGATGTCGGTAACGAATGAGAGAAGAATGCCGTGCGAGGGTAACTGCTGCGCGCTCAAGGGAAGCTGTTGCACGTCGCCGCTCGTATTCACGTAGATTGTCCCGCGCTTGAGATCGATCGGCTTGGTGGCCCCGCTTTGCTCGAGCGAGACTTTCAGCGGGTAGCAACGCTGGATCTTACCGACAAACGAGCACGCTGCTTGATTGACGATAAGCGTGCCTTTTCCGTCGGCTGACCTAATACGCAGCGTTTGGTGCACGACTTTGACGGAAACGTTGGTGTAGGTGCGGACGCTGCCGTCGCTTTCCTGAATGCGCAGCGTGCCGGCCGCGAGCGCGGGGCCCAGCGCCCCTAAGAAGAGGAGCGCCGCCGCGGCGATCGGAGCTATCCGCATATTCCTGTACCCCCATACAACGATAGCCCCGCGACGGAGGGAGAGGGCAAGCCCGTCTAGGACAGTCGACGCATGCATGGATTAGTTTTAGCGGCGGCTTTGACGCAGCTTGGGCTCCACGCGAAGCCCTGTGCGCAAGGCAAGACGAAGGTTGCCGCCTTGTGCGGGAACTTCGGCGTCTACGAGAACCGAGCAACGCAATCGGGGCGCGTGATTCCGATCAAATTCGTCGTCCTCAAGGCGAAACAGCCATCGAACCGCGCGATCGTCATCATCGCGGGTGGCCCGGGCGAGAGCGCGGTGCCCTATGCGCCCTTCATCGCGGATGGCCGTTTTGAGAAACCGATGGTGCAACTCCGCGACCGCTACAACATCATGCTCATGGACGACCGCGGCATGGGCGATTCGAACGGTTTGCCCTGCGACCTGACGCCGCAGTCAGATTCTGCGTCATATTTTCTCGATCTCTTTCCCCACGCCGTCGTGACCGGCTGTCGCGCGAAAGATGCCGCGCTGGGCAATCTCGCCGACTACAATACCAACTATGCCGTCGACGATCTGAACGACATTCGCGCGGCGCTGGGCTATTCCAAGCTGGTGCTCGACGGCGGATCCTACGGCACGTTCTTTTCCCTTGTCTACATGCGGCGCCACCCGGAGAGCGTGGAAAGCGCCGTGCTTAACGGCGTCGCACCGCCGGGATTTGTACCGCTGCCCGGCGAGCCGATGGGTGCGCAACGCGCACTCGACGATTTGATCGCCAAGTGCAAACGCGACGCGGCCTGCAATGCGCACTTCCCGAATTTCGCGCAGCAATTCGATGGCTTGATCGCGCGGCTCGATAAGGGCCCGATTCCGGTGACGCTGGTGTTGAAGAAGGGTGCAAAGCCGGTGACCGTCCAGCTGTCGAAGGCGGTCTTCGTCGATCACCTGCGCCAGACGCTGTACGATCCGGGGGCCGCGGCGGGCATTCCGTTCGTTATCGATCGCGCCTCGCGCGGCGACACCGCGCCGCTCGCTGCGCTGATCAACCTCGTTGCGGTGGGCCTCAACGAAGATCTCACCAACGGCGCGTGGTTCTCGTACACCTGCGCGGAGTTTATCCCGTTCCTCGACCAAAGCGCCGTCGACGACGCTGCGGCGCACTCGTTTGCCGGCAGTTTACGTATCGACGCGCAGCGCCGAGCGTGTGCGCTGTGGGATGTGCCGGCAATGCCCGCGAGCTTCAACGATCCGGTGCGCAGCGATGCGCCGGTGCTGATGATCTCGGGCTCCGACGATCCCGCAACGCCGCCGAAGTATGCGGCAGCGGCGGCGAAGTATTTACCCAACGCGAAGATTGCACTCGTGCAAGGTGCGGGGCATGCGGCCGAGACGCCGTGTACCGATGCGCTCGTCTTGCAATTCGTGCGCGCGCAATCGGCGAAGGGACTCAATGTGAACGGCTGCTCGTCGGCCTTTACCGTGCCGAAGTTCATTATCGACGCGAAGGGCTTCCAGAACCTGATAGACTAGCGACGCGACAGTTCGGCGAGGCGTTTCTCGAAGAAGCGGCGTTCGGCGGCTTGGGTGGTGAGCGAGAGCGCGGTTTCGTAGGCGGCGCGGGCTTCGTCGGTACGGCCGAGGCGGCGATACATATCCGCCCGCGCAGCATGCGCGAAGCGATACTCACGCAGCTCGTGACGTTGCACGAGTTCGTCGATGAGTGTGAGGCCAGCCGCCGGGTCGTCGCGCATCGCGATTGCGGCAGCGCGGTTGAGTTCGACCACTGGTGAGGGCTCGAGATCGAGCAGCGCGTCGTAGAGCTGTACGATGCGCGCCCAGTTCGTCGCTTCGGAGGCGGGCGCGGCGATGTGCACCGCGGCGATCGATGCTTCGATTGTATAACGGGACGTATGCGGTTCACGCAATGCGCGCGCGAGAAACTGCGTGCCGCGTTCGATTTGCGCGCGATCCCATCGCGAGCGGTCTTGATCTTCGAGCAGCACAAGATCGCCCGACGTGTCGGTGCGCGTTGCCCGGCGCGCGTGATGGAACGTCATGAGCGCGAGTAGCGCGAAGACTTCGGGCTCGGGAAGAATCTCGGCAACGAGCGTAGCGAGGCGGATCGCTTCTCCGGACAGGTCGACGCGCAAGAGCAGCGGCCCGCTCGAAGCTTCATAGCCTTCATTGAAGAGCAGGTAGATAACATGCAGGACGGCCTGCAAACGTTCGGGCAGGTCTGCGTTCGGCGGGAGTTCGTAGGGCAGCTCGGCGTCGCGAATGTGTTGCTTCGCGCGTACGATGCGCTGCGCGATCGTCGCGGGTTTGCTCAGAAACGCGGTCGCGATCTCTTCAGTTTTTAGTCCACACGCTTCGCGCAGGGTCAGCACGATCTGACTGTCGACGCTGAGCGCCGGATGGCAGCAGAGGAAGATCAGTCGTAGGTCGTCGTCGGGAACGTGGTCGAGCGCGGCGTTCAGTTCATCGTTGGGTTTCATGTCAGCCTTTATCCGTGGTTCGAGCTGGGTGAAGCGGGCGCGCCGGCGCATTGCGTCGATCGCTTGGAATCGCCCGGTGGAGATCAACCATGCCCGAGGATTGTGTGGTACACCGTCACGCGGCCAGCGCTCCGCTGCGGCGAGAAACGCTTGTTGAAGTGCATCTTCAGCGAGGTCGAAGTCACCCAGTAACCGGATGAGCGTTGCTAGGACGTGGCGCGACTCATCGCGGTAGAGGGTTTCGATGTCTTCGGTCACGGATCGAACATCGCGTGCACTTCGATTGCGTCGCCGTCGGCGAGCGGATGTTCGGCGACGATACGGAGGGCTTCATTGAGATCGCGCGCTTCTATCACGAACAGGCCGGCGATTTGTTCCTTCGTCTCCATGAACGGCCCATCGGTCGTGGTGATTTTGCCGCTGCGCTTTTTGACGGTCGCCTTGTTGTCGCGATCGAGACCTTGCGAAAGCGTGAGACGGCCGCTTTGGCGGAGTTGCTCATGGTAGGCGAGCACGTCCGCAACGTATTTTTCCATTTCGCTGCGTGGCATCGGGTCCGCGACGTTGCCGTCGCCATAGATTAAGCATGCGTACTTCATGTCGGATTGTTCTCCGTGCTCTAGTAGTTATTATTTGGGTGCCAGTCGTCGCCACGGCCGGATGGCAAGAGATCGAGAATCGGCCAGGTTGCGCACACCTGATCGACACCGCGCCAGCTATCGTCGTCGAATTCCGGATGTCCGGTGTAGCGGTGGCGAACGCCTCCGGGCGTTTTCTCGAAGACCAACACCGTCGAAATCGGTTTGCCCGGCGCGGACTGCGCGCCGGTGTCCTGCGCGAAGGTGTCATCCGCGTCGGCGAGCACGCGAATGCGACTCCAGCCGCGCTTTTCGGCCCATTCCTTTAATCGTTTCGGTGGCGCCAGTGAGGCCAGGACGATATTCGCTTGCTGGTCGACGTGCCGCGCGACGCCATTCCAACTGTCACCCCACATCGTGCACATCGGACAGAAGTCGTTTTCTATCGGCCAGTACATCACGTGGTACATCACCAGGTACGGCTTGCCGACCGCAAAGAGCTCGGAAAGCTTCAGGCGCTTGCCGTCGTTGAGGAACTCGTAATCGGGCACGGCCGGTCCCGGTGGCATTGCTCGGCGCAGCGCCGCGACCCGCTCAATGTGGTCGCGCAGGTCCATCTCTTCGCGGATGAGGTGTTGACGCGCGGCGTTGTGCTCAGCTGTCACGCCGGGCATCGTCCAGGTGTAGCTCATGAGGCGCCCTCCTTATAGGAGTAGATACCCCTAGTCGATTTTGGCCGCCCGTATTCGACAAAGGGTGTCGATGCCTCGTGCCGGGGCGTCAGAAAGGCCGAAATCCGTATGAAGACGCCACCGATCGTATCGCCCCAGGAATGGGACGCCGCCCGTCAAGCGCTGCTCGTGAAGGAGAAGGCGCTCACTCGCGCACGCGATGCGCTAGCTGCGGAACGCCGGCGCATGCCGTGGCTGGCCGTGACCAAGAACTATCAATTTGAGGGACCGAACGGCAAGTTGAGCCTGCTCGATCTCTTCGAGGGTCGCCGTCAGCTCATTGTCTACCGCGCGTTCTTCGAACCCGACGTGTTCGGGTGGCCGGACCATGCGTGTCGCGGATGTTCGTTCGGTGCTGACCAAGTCTCCCATCTGGCACACTTGAATGCGCGCGATACGACCCTCGTCTACGTTTCGCGCGCATCGCAAGCCGACATCGCGCGCGTCAAAGCGCGGATGGGCTGGACGATGCCGTGGTACACCATGACCGACGCCTTCGACGTCGACTTCGGCGTCGACGAATGGCACGGGCACAATGCGTTCATCCGCGAAGGCGAACGCGTGTTCCGCACGTACTTCATCAATGGCCGCGGCGACGAAGCGATGGGAAGCACGTGGAGCTACTTGGATATAACCGCGCTCGGGCGTCAAGAAACGTGGGAAGATTCGCCAGAAGGCTATCCGCAGAGCGCTCCCTACACGTGGTGGAATTGGCACGACAACTACGGCGCGGCGGCGGATCCGGGCTGGACCGAGGTCTTGACGAACGCGGGCGAGCCGCCGGATCGCACGTCATGATTGCAATGGCCGCGATGATGATGGCGATGATGCTTCCCGCCGTGGCGCCTGCGACGTTGCGGCGCGCGCGCACCAACGTGCGCGCCGCCGTGGTCTTCATCGCGTCGTATCTCGCCGTGTGGGCGCTCATCGGCGCTGCGATCGATGTCTTCTACCGCCCACCCGGCGTGTTCGTGGCCGGCATCATCACGATCGCCGCGGGTGCCTACGAGCTGACGCCGCTCAAGCGAGCTTTTCGGGTGCGCTGCACCGAGCATCTCTCCGGCTTGCGCTTCGGCTGCGCGTGCGCGGCATCGTGCGTCGGTCTCATGGCGATGCAGTGCGTTCTCGGAATGATGGATCTGACGTGGATGGTGCTCATCGCCGCGATCATCGTGGTGCAGAAAGTGCTGCCGCCGATGCGCGCCGTCGATCTGCCGCTGGGCTTGACAATCGTCGCGCTCGGTGCGTTGATTGCGCTGGCGCCGAATGCCATCCCGGCAATCACGCAGCCGGTGTTCTTTGCCGCGGCCCAGATTTGCGGCTAATTCTCGGGCTGATGCGCGACGCCTAAGGCTTGTGCTAGGATGAGGGCCTGGCTCTTACTATCTGCGATTGGAGAGACCGATGGACGAAGTACAAGTCGAGCAGGCGAGCTATCAGATGCCGCCGACAGAAGGGTTTACCGTCGCGCACTTTCTCACCGTGGCCGACCTGAAGCGATCCGCCGAATTTTACAAAACGGTTTTCGATGGAGAAATTGTGAGCATGGGCGACGGTAACGCGCCGCCGTACATCAAGATCGCCAATACGTGGCTCATTATCAATGTTGGCGGCGGTCCGACGCCGGACAAACCGACCGTAACGCTTAGCACGCCTCCGGACCCGAATCATCTCAGTAGCTTCATGAATATCCGCGTCGCCGATATTCAAGCATGCTACAAGCTTTGGAAAAGCCGGGGCGCGACATTTCTGACGGAACCGCTCGACAAATACGGCGAGACGCGCTGCTATATCCGCGACCCAGACGGGTATATCATCGAGGTCGGACAAAGCAAAACGGCGTTTAAGTACGGGTAGAAGTGGGCTGCTCAAAGAAGTTGGGTACGCTCTGCCCCACTTCTATGATGTAGCCATCGGGATCGCGAATGTAGCAACGGGTCTCACCGTACTTCTCTTTGGGTTCGGTGAGAAACGTTGCTCCGCGACTGCGCCATAATTCGTAGCACGCCTGAACGTCGGCGACGCGAAGATTTAAGAAGCTACTGATTGCATCAGGGTCGGGAGTCCGCAGCGTCACGGTGGGCTTGTCGGGCGTCGGACCCCCGCCGCCGGCGAGGATGAGCCACGTGTTCCCAATTTGGACGAACGCGGGATCGCCGTCTCCAAGCAGGCTTCTGCGGAGTATTTTGCCCCCGAACACCGTTGCGTAGAATTCGGTGGACCGCTTGATGTCTGCGACGGTGAGAGAGAGCGCAGCCGTAAATCCCACCTCTGGTGGCATCTCATAGTCTGTCGTCATTGCGAGAATAGTATATGCTGATCAGGCCGCTTCGGAGAAGCGATTTGCCTGTCGACACGATCAAGCTTGCGCGCTTCCTGATCGGGAAGATGTTGGTGCACGACCTTCGCGGAGAGCGAACGAGCGGGCGCATCGTGGAGACCGAAGCGTATCCGGTCGGCGACGCGGCGGGGCACGCGTTTGGCGGCAAGACGAAAAGAAATGCGGCGCTCTATTTGGCGCGCGGGCACGCTTACGTGTATTTCGTCTATGGGATGTACTATTGCATGAACGTATCGAGCGAACAGGCCGGCGTCGGCGCGGGCGTGTTGATTCGCGCGCTCGAGCCGATCGATGGGGTGGATCTCATGAAGAAGCGCCGCGGCGCTTCGTCGTTGCGAGATCTCGCGCGCGGCCCGGGCAGGCTTACGCTAGCGATGGCGATCGACCTGCGTGATGACGGAGTGGATCTGTGCACGGATCGTTCGTTATGGCTCGGCGAATTGGATGCCGAACACCGCATAGTTGTAGCAGCGACGACGCGAATCGGCATAAGGCGCGAGAAAGAACGACTTTTGCGTTTCTATGAACGCGGCAGCAAGTTCGTGAGCGGTCCTGCGATCAGTGGCGGAAGAACAACGCGAGCATGACCGTAGTCCACGATGTCACGTTGATGCCGATCACCCACATGAACTTTTGATCGATCTGCGCAAAGCGCCGGTCGACCTGAGTGAAGCGCGCGTTCATGTCTGATCGGAGGGAATCTAGCCGGCCGTCAAGCGAATCCAGACGCCGGTCGATGCCATTTAGTCGATCGGCGATTTGGATGTTAACGCTCATCTGGTTTCTTTCTGCGCGGTTCCGTCGGTCCCTCGACTACGCTCACTGCGTTCGCTACGCTCGGGATGACAAAGAGGGCGTTGCGACGACTGGGGCAAGGAGCGCGTGCAGTTTGGCGCCGTCGGCGAGGAACGCGTCGTGGCCGTGATTGCTTTCGAGTTCGAGATAGCGCGCGTTTAGGCGTTTGGCTGCGGCGCGGATTTCTTGCGGGCGGAAGAGCCAGTCTGACGAGATGCCGACGAAGGTGAGATCGACGCCGGCCGGCGCCGTGCGATCGCGTACGTCGAAGCTATCCATCGCGTGGGTCAGCAGCATGTAGGTTGGGCCATCCATGCGATCGACGAATTTCTCGCCTTGATGATCGAGGTAGCCCTCGACGTCGAAGCGGTCGCGCCCTTTGCGATCGCGCCTGCGATCGTGCCGCTCGCGCAAGAGGTCATCGCTCTTATACGTGAGCATCGCGATCTTGCGGGCGAGGGCAACGCCGCGCACGGGGTCGAGGGCGATTGCTTCGCGCTGCACGGCATTGAGCGCGATGCCCATCGCGGTGTGATGATCGCTCGCGCCGATCACGATTGCGTGGCCGACACGTTGCGGCGCATCGAGGGCCCACTGCAGCGCTTGCATCCCACCGAGTGAACCGCCGATCACGACGGCAATGTGGGGAAGATCGAGTTGGTCGAAGACGCGTCGCTCGGCGCGGACAATATCGCGCACGGTGACCCCTTCGACAAGCCCAGGGTGACAGGTTACGCCGGTTGAGCCGTAGCAGCCGCCGAGGACGTTGATGCCGATGATGCACCAATGCCGGCGATCGAAGAGCGCGCCGTCGCCAGCGATGCCGGGCCACCACTCGGCCACGCGGCTCGAGCCGGTAAGTGCGTGCGCGGCGAAGACGACGTTACTGCCGTCAGGTAACGGCGCGGCGCCGTCGATCGTCACGCGCTGCTGGACCGCGGGGAGCGTTACCCCGCAGTCCAGTTCCAGCGCACCGATATCGACCGTTAGTTCACGCACGCTCACGCGAGCGCTTGTTCGAGGTCCGCGATGATGTCCCGCTTGTCCTCGATGCCGACTGACAGCCGAATCGTCGACTCGTCAACGCCGCTCTGCAAGCGCTCTTCCGGCGTGAGTTGCTGATGCGTCGTGCTCGC
The DNA here is from genome assembly GCA_049678885.1 of Candidatus Aquilonibacter sp. Classification (GTDB taxonomy): domain Bacteria; phylum Vulcanimicrobiota; class Vulcanimicrobiia; order Vulcanimicrobiales; family Vulcanimicrobiaceae; genus Aquilonibacter. The sequence continues at coordinate 8,520 of JBAUEZ010000213.1, forward strand.
GGGATGAATCACCAACGACTTGGCATCGCCAACGTTCGCCAGGAGCGAGAAGAGCTTGAGTCGATCGATGACCTGTCGCGCACGTGTGGCATCGCCTTTGACGCGGAAGGTCAGAATTGCGCTGCCGCCTTTGGGCAGATACTTTTCCGAACGCGGGTAGGCCACCGATTCGACCTGCGGGTGCGCTTCGAGGAACGCCACCACGGCTTGGGCGTTGCTGGTGTGGCGCTCGATGCGCAAGCCCAGCGTTTCGAGCCCTTGGAGGAGCAGCCAAGCGTTGAACGGCGAGAGCGCCGCGCCCACGTCGCGCAACAGCTGGACGCGCGCCTTCAATATATAGGCGATATTCCCGAAGACCGGCGCGTACTGCAGCCCGTGGTAGGACGGGTCGGGCTCGACGAACTCGGCGAAGCGCGGATTGTTGGCCCAATCGAGCTTGCCGGCGTCGACGATCACGCCGCCGATCGCGGTGCCGTGGCCGCCGATGAACTTCGTGGCCGAGTGCACCACGATGTCGGCGCCGAAATCGATCGGACGCAGCAGATACGGCGTGGCGAGGGTGTTGTCGACGATCAGGGGCAGGCCGTGTTCGTGCGCGATGGTCGCAAAGCGCTCGACGTCGAGCACGTCGATCTTCGGATTACCGATCGTCTCGGCGAAGATCGCCTTGGTGTTCGGGCGAATCGCCGCGGTCACCGCAGCGGCATCGTTGAAGTCGACCAGCGACACGTCGACGCCGAAGCGCTTGAGCGTGTGCGCGAAGGCGTTGTAGGTGCCGCCGTAGAGCGAGGACGAGCTGACAATGTGATCGCCGCTACGCGCAACGTTGAGGACCGAGTACACGACCGCGGCTTGTCCGCTCGCGACCGCGAGGGCTGCAGCGCCGCCTTCGAGTGCCGCAACGCGCTGTTCGAGCACGTCGGTCGTCGGATTGTTGATGCGCGTGTAGATGTTGCCGAACTCTTCGAGCGCGAAGAGTCGCCCGGCGTGGTCGGTCGAGTCGAAGAGATACGAAGTTGTTTGATAGATCGGCACCGCGCGCGATTTGGTCACGGGATCGCCGTGATAGCCGCCGTGAATCGCGAGCGTGTCAAAGTGTGGAGTTCGTTCTTGCTCCAAGGTGGCGCTCATGGTGTTTCCTTTTCCCGGTCATGAGTGCGCGGTTTCAACCCGCGAGACCGGAGCTTCGAGGAGGGTGTCATCCCACAGTGGATAGCGTGGGAGTTCTGGATGACGCGGCAGTTGCTCGAAGAGCGGCGCCACGTTTAGCGCGGGATCGAGTGCGGGAAAATGCGCGACGCGCCGGTTGCCAACGTCGCGCAACGCCGTCACGACGTCGCCGAGTACGGCCGACGCGGTAGGGAAACCGCCCGCGCCGGTACCGGAAAGAAGCAGCGCACCGGCGTCGCGTGAGACGACGCGCACGACGTTTTCGGGTCCGCTGGCCGCGGCGAACGGATGCGCTTGCGGCACGAGCACCGGTGCGACTTCCGCGCTCGCAGCATGTCCGTCGCGCACGGCTGCCGCGACCAGACGAATGCGATAGCCGAGCATCTGCGCGCGCGCAACGTCGCGTTTGCTGACCTGGCTGATGCCGCAGCGGCGCAGGCGCGGTGAAATCACCGCCATTTGAAACGCCAGCTGCATGAGGAGCGCGAGTTTGTGTGCCGCGTCGAGGCCTTCGACGTCGGCCGACGGATCGACTTCGGCGAAACCAAGTTCCTGCGCGCGGGCGAGCGCGACGTCGTAGTCTTCGCCGCGTTCCATCTGCGAGAGAATGTACGTGCACGTGCCGTTCACGACCCCGCCGAATGCGTGCACG
>JBAUEZ010000214.1:0-8074 GCA_049678885.1 Candidatus Aquilonibacter sp.
CGTTCCGAGTTTCGGTTTCGGTGCACCGCCGCCGCCGGTGCCCGGTACGCCTGCGCCAGGTGGTTCACCCTTCGGTATGCCGTTTGCGACGCCACCGGGCGTGCCACCCGAAGCGCCGGCATTTGGAATTCCGGGCGGAGCGCCGCCGGCTAATCCCGGTTGGGAGTGGGAACCACCAGAAGCGAGCGAAGAACCTCCGCCGCTGCCGTAAGCCGCGCGATGGCTTCGCGTGCGCGCACGGCCAACGCTTCGAGCAAGATCGTCACGCGTTGCACGCGTTCAAAATCGTCTTGCGCGGTTTGGAATTTTGCGATCAACGCACTCGGTACGATCGCTTGGGCGTGCCGCTGCGTGCGTACAACCGCCGGAACCGCCACGACGATTGCGGCTAGCGTGAGGACTATACCGGCAAGAATGCCGGCGTACATCACCCAGATCATGCTGCGGAGTCGCCGGTCGAACTCGAGGTCGAGGGACTGCTCGACGGCGTTTCGCTCTTCGCTTCGGTCTTCACGTCGCTCTTCGACTCCGTTTTCGATTCGGTTTTCGATTCGGTTTTCGCAGCCGGGCGCGAATCGGTCTTATAAAAACCAGATCCGTTGAAAATGATTGGCGCAGGATTGAACACGCGCGCAAGCGCGCCGCCGCATTGGGCGCACGGCGCGGTGTTCGTCTCGTTGAACCCGTGACGGATCTCGGTCACCTTGCCACAGGTGGCGCAGCGGTAGTCGTACAGCGGCATAACGGCTCTGTTATATCAAGCTTTAGCAGTCGCGGTCAATGACTGCTAGCTCGACCATGCCCTTGAAGTGGACCAGCGCGTCGTCGAGCCCGCGCTCAAATCGCCGGCCGTGCTTCCAAGCGTCCATCAGCGCACCCAGCCGGCCGCCGTAGGCGGGGTAGCTGAGTTGCAGCCGGAGCTTCGCGCGCGAGGTCTTCCGTTCGATGCGGAAGTCGATGCGGCGGCGCACGGAATACAGGCCAACGAGCGAGAGGTGGAAGTTCGAAATCAACTGATCGACTTCGAAGCGCTGTTCTTCGTCGCCCGGCAGGCTCGAGCGCACGATTACTTCAGTACCCATTGCAAGCGGCGATGCCGGTTCCGCGAGGGTTGCGCTGCGAAGGAACGGGAGCCACACGGGCCATTTTTCTACGGCACACAGCAGCGCGAATGCGTCTTCAACCGGGGACTCGATGTCGAGGCTCGCGCTGTATGACCGCAGCCCGGGGCGGGCAAATGCATCGGTCACGATCGCCATGGCCCAACTTCTTCGATGCCCCTACGTATTGTGCCTACCGGGCAAGCTACCCCAATATATCGTGCGCGCCGGCCACGAAGGCCACTAGCGTCTGAACGCCCACCGGCAACGCCGCTTCATCGAGCCGAAACTCGGGGCTGTGACCGGAGTGCACGACGCCGTTGGTCTCTTGGCGCACGCCGAGTCGAACTTGCACGCCGGGTACGGCTTGCGCGAAGTACGCAAAATCTTCCGCGCCCATCGTCGGCGGAAAACGCTCGACGCGCAGCGCGGTGTTCTCGCGCAGATAGCGCGCGAAGTTTTCTGCGAGTTCGACATCGTTGACGACCGGCGGATACGTGCGCACGAAGCGAATCTCCGCGCTCGCAGCGTATGCCGCAACCGTGTGCTCGACGATGCGGCGCACGCGCGTCTCGAGTCCGTCGCGAAGCTCGGGATCGTGGGTGCGCAACGTGCCCGACATTTGCACTTCGTCGGCGATCACGTTGTTGCGATACCCGCCTTGAATCGTGCCGATCGTCACGACCACGCTCTTGAGCGGATCCGTCTCGCGCGCCACGATGTTTTGCAACGCGAGCACGACGGCGCTTGCCGCAGGAATCGTATCGATCGACGTGTGCGGATAGGCGCCGTGCCCACCTTTTCCGCGAATCGTAATGTAGACTTCGTCGGCCGAAGCATTCACCGGGCCGGGTGTGACGCTGATCGATCCCGCCGGCAAGCGGACGTCGACGTGCTGCATCATGATCGCGTCGACCTTCGGGTTTTCGAGCACGCCTTGCTCGATCATCGGCTGCGCGCCGCCCGGACCTTCTTCTGCCGGTTGAAAGATCAGCACGCCGGTTCCGTGCAAACGGTCGCGCATCGCGTACAGTTCGCGTGCCGCGCCGAGCAGCATTGCAGTATGCGCATCGTGTCCGCACGCGTGCATCTTCCCAGGGATTTCCGAGGCAAACGGCTCGCCCGAGCGCTCGGTGATCGGGAGTGCATCCATATCGGCGCGCAAGCCTACGACCGGGCCCGGCAATGCACCGCGCACCACGGCGACGACGCCGGTCTTCGCGACGCGACGGTGCTCGATCCCGATTGCGTCGAGCTCGCGCTCGATCAGCGCCTGCGTCTCATGCTCTTCAAAGCCAAGCTCGGGCCGGCGATGGATCGCGCGGCGCAGCTCGACGACGCGTGCAACGGTCGGCGCCGATGGTTCTTTGATCACGCTGTGGCTCTGCGGCGGCAGTACGCAGCTTCCCTGCGAGCGAATGCCCCCATGCAATGATTGGAGCAGACGCGGCCCTCGCGGCATTGATCAACCGCGCCGCGACCGCGTATCTCACCGCGCCGCCCGCGTACATCACGTTTCGCGAAACGACGCACGTCGAAGGCGCGAGCCGCGCGGAAGACATCAATCGCTACGTGGTCGTGCGTGTGGCCGACGACTGCGCGGTCATGCAAGACTTGCCGAATGGCGCGCAACGCACCGGACCGGCTTTTCCGGTCATTCCGCTCTTCGATCCGTTCTCGTCGTTTCAGTTCAGCTATTTCGCGAACCTGAAGAGGCTCGATATTACGTTCGATCCAGGGCAGCCGTTCCAATTGCCACCGCCGCCGGTGGATCCAAGCGTCGACGTGGTGCTGACGTATTTTTCGGAATGGGCGCCGCGCTATGCTCCCGACTCCACCGACAATGCCGTTCATTTGCTCATCGAACCGACACCACGCGCCGGCGGCAACACGTTCTATCCGTCGGAAGTCATGGAGGATGCGCAGAGCCAACTGCCTTCGCACGTCACGTTGCAAGACAACGGTACCGATATGCAGATCGGACTCGACTATTCCATCGTCGACGGTCACTGGGTCGTCACACGCGGAACCTGGAGCGCGACGCAGCACGTCGCGATCATCGGCGCATTTAAAGTCAGCGCGGTGACGACGTTCTCCGATTTCACGTTTCCGGACACCGCTCCCGATCCGCGCCTCGCCGGCACGCCGCATCCGAGCCCGAGCCCCAGCGCAAGCCCCGCCGCCTGCCCGTAGGACTATGCCGTTGATTCTCACGCCGATGGTGATTGCCGACACGCCGACGCCGCCACCGACCCCGGTAGCGACGTGCGTGAGTCCAACTCGAGAGGCGCAGGTGTTGGTTGACAGTCAACCTACCTATGTGGTGCAGTACCCCATTACGGTGCTAGTTCTGGTCACCGTCGGTCCAACCGGCAACTTCGTCGACGCGCATATACTGCGGTTTAGCGGCGACATTGCGGTAGACCAAGCTGCGCTGCGAGCCGCGCGACTCTCGCAGTACCCCCCGAAACTTATGAACTGCGAGCCGGTGATGGGAGCCGTAATTTTCCGTGCCCAGTTCAACCCGCGCCCGAGTCCAACTCCCAGCCCATGGCCATAGGAGCTGTTGATGATTCTCACGCCGATGGTGATCGCCGACACGCCAACGTGCAACACGCCGGATCACGGTGTCCAGCTGGTCCAATGCGCGACACCGTCTCTGGAGAGTATCTCTTTCACGTAGAAATCAATTCGCGGCCACGCTAAATGAAGCCGAGCGAAAACGCTCGGCTTCTGTAGATGGCGGAGAGGGTGAGATTCGAACTCACGGTACCCTCATCAGGTACGCCCGCTTTCGAGGCGGGTGCCTTCAACCGCTCGACCACCTCTCCTCATGGTTTTGCTCGCGGCGACGCCCTATCTACCCGCGTTTAAGCGTCGATACCTTCTTCGGCTTGGGGGACACGCTTTCTGCGGAAGAAGCGGCGCAGCTGGTCGGCTGCCTCATCTTCGAGCACCCCGGAGGTCACTTCGAGCCGATGGTTCGTCTTCCACGATTGCAGCACGTCGAACGCGCCGCCGTCGGCGCCCCCTTTCGGATCGCGCGCCGCATACACGACACGCTTCAAGCGCGCCGCGATGATCGCGCCGGCGCACATCACGCACGGTTCTTTGCTGACATAGAGCGTCGCTTCGTGCAAACGCCACGCACCCAAACGGCGCGAGGCTTCGCGAATCAACAGCATCTCGGCATGTGCAGTGGGATCGGGCCGCGCTTCTTTTTCGTTCTTGGCTTCGAGCACCAAATCGCCGCTGACAAGTACCGCGCCCACGGGGACGTCACCGTCGTCGGCCGCGAGCTGCGCAAGTTCAATTGCGCGCCGGATGAACCGTTCGTCGTCCGTCATTGCCACACACAACAAAATCGCGCCCGGAGGGATTCGAACCCCCGACCCCTGCCTTCGGAGGGCAGTGCTCTATCCAGCTGAGCTACGGGCGCACGTGCCGCCGAACTTATTCCGGCGGGATTCCGGTGCTGGGTATGTGTTTGAAGAGGTCCAATTTATGATCGACCAGCGTGCGATAGAACTTGCGCACGCAGTCGGGATGCCCGAAGAAGTAGGTTCGCGCGTATGCCAGGTCGTCGCCCGAGCTGTCGGGGACATAGTGCGAGATTTCGATCTCTTCCATCTGGTTACGGTCGACGGGGTGGGGGCAGAAGTCGCAGGGGATCGTGGACATGACCCGCCTCTGTTGGCGGGACCCCTCTCAGGGTCCCGCTTTTTCAAACTTTGGTGACTCGGGGGTGATTTGAACACCCGACCAAGGGCTTATGAGTCCCCTGCTCTACCGCTGAGCTACCGAGCCATGGAGTTCAGCGCCGTTTTCGACGCCTCACTCTACCAGAACCCGCCTGGGCGGTGCAAGCGGCAAGGTACTCCTGCGCCAGACGTTCCGGCGCTCGAGCGAGCCAGGCTTCAACGATGATGTCTTTGAGTTCGCTCACCTTGATGCGCCCGAGGCGCACGAGCACCGCTGGATAGCCGTCGAAGTGCGGCGTCGTAAAATACACGGCGGCATCGCGCGCAAGCAGCGCTTCTTTCATTTCCAGATCCGGAGTGCGCACGGCGAGGATTGCGCCTTTCGGTGCAGATGCACCGAGCGCAGCAAGATCCGACTTGCGCAACGGTCGCTCCCACGCAAAGCCCTTGTCTTTGACGGCCCATCCCGTCGTGCTGTGCATGAACCTCTCGCGCGTTTGGGGCAATGCGAGTGCGAACCGCCGCACGTCATTCCACGTTGCCATAGTTCCTAAGTCCCACAGGACGGCGCAACGTCACGGGTAACACTGGCTAGCAATATGCGCATATCTAAGCTCCTAACCGGGCTCATCGTTACATTGTTTGCGGCAACCGCTGTTATCCCGGCCCCAGTGCAGGCCGACGACGCGCAATCGCTGCTCGCCAAGCACAAGGCGTTCGTCGGGTGGCAGTACGGCGACGGCAGCGTGGAGTCCATGCAACTCGATCGCACCTATACCGACGGCGGTGGCAAAGTTACGCAGCACGCGACCGAAAAACGGATTGGTCTTGCGTACCGCCGCGACTATCAAGCGACCAAATCGTACAGCGAGGGCAGCTCGACCGGATTCACCGGCAGCATTTTCTGGACGACCAGCGCAAACGGGTTCACCGTACCGATGATCGGCGATGCTGCCAGGTACTATCTGGCGATCGACGTGCTCTTCATGGAGGGCAGCACCGAATTGCCGGCGAGCCTGCAAGGCACAGCCACAGTCGACGGGAAGAGCGTCAATATTCTGCACGTTACAATGAACGGCGCAGCGCCATTCGATGTCTACGAAGATCCGACGACAGGTGCATACGTGCAAGCCGTGATCGACCCGGGCGGAAGTCAGGAGACCACGATCAAGATTGCCTCGTACGCCGACCTTGGTCCGGGCAAGAAGATCATCGGGACCTGGTCCTTCGGCGATGACAAAGGGCAGTACGCGTACGCTAAGATCATTTTGAACGCCGCGGTGGCCGCAAACGATCTGCACCCGCCTGCATCAGCAGCCACGTGGACATTTGCAAACAGTCAACCGTTCCCGATTCGCGTGACGGATTCGCGCATCTATGTCGATGCGAAGGTCAACGGCGTCCAAGGCCGCTTCATTCTTGATACCGGGGCAGCGGGCATTTTTCTGTTTAGCAAATTTGCGAGCCGCGTGAATCTCAAGACCGTCGACACATCGCACGCGTTCGGTATCGGAGGCATAACCAAGGACGATATTCACAAAGCTGACACCGTCGAGATCGGCGGCAATACTCTGCATGACGTGATTTTGGTGTCGACCGATACACAGTTTAAAGATACGGATAATTCCGAAACTCCGGACGGTCTCATGGGATTCGATCTTTTCGGAGGCGCAATTGTCGATCTCTCGCTCAGCGGCGGAACAATGCGAATCACCGACCCCGCGAGTGGCCCGGCGCGGGCTCCGAGCGGAGCATATCCAGTGACGGTCGATCTCTCGACGCTTACACCCGCGGTGCCGGCGAAACTCGACGACAAGCTCGAGATCCTCGCAACGCTCGACACCGGTGCCGGCGCCCTCGTGCTGATGTCCGAGCAAGTTGAACATCACGGCATCAACTTATTGGCGCGCCGCGGCGATTCGTTCTTGGGCGGCAACGCCTTTATCGGCGGCATCGGCGGCTACGAAGCAACGACGTGCGGGCCGCTTGCGCGACTGTCCGTTGGTCCTTTCGTCTATACCAGTACCGAAGCATGTGAAAGTCCGAACTGGGGACTCCACTCCGGCTTGCTCGGATACGACTTCCTAAAACATTTCGACTACTTGTTCGATTACCCGCACGGCGTGCTCTACATGCGGCCGCACAACGAGTAAAACAAAACGAGCCTCGGTGATTACCGAGGCTCGTTCGTTACATCCGCGGTCGGAGGGACTCGAACCCCCAACCTACAAGTTCGTAGCCTGTTGCTCTATCCAATTGAGCTACGACCGCGCGTGCATCTGCTAGATTCGGAGAGAGAGGGATTCGAACCCTCGATACGACTTTACATCGTATAACGGTTTAGCAAACCGCCGCCTTCAGCCGCTCGGCCATCTCTCCTTAGGCCCACTCGGGCAGCCGACACTATACCACACCCTGGGCATCGACCCCTAGGTCATGCGTGAACTGCGGCCTCAGCCGCGGAGGGCGCGCCTGGCGGTGCGCCCGCAGGCGCGACCGACGGACTGCGGCGACGCATGAAAAGCACGAGCGGCGAGCACAAGACGCATACCACGGCAATCACCATCGTTGCGTCGGCGTACGCGAGAATGGCGGCTTGAGCGTTGACCACCTGCGCGAGCTGGCCCGCGGTGCCGCCGTGCTGCAAGAATGCATGCACGGCGGGAGACGCCAGCGTAACGTCGCCGCCGAGCACCGACGAATGGAACGACCAGCGCCGGTCGATGATGACGTCGAGCGCCGCCACCGAGATCGAGCCGCCGAGCTGCAGCGAGAGATTGATGAATGCCGCCGCTTTGGGACCCTCTTCCGGCGTCGTCGCGCCGAGTACCGCGATCGAGAGCGGAATGAAGAGGAGCGCCGACCCGACGCCGGTGATGATCAGAGCCGGAGCAAAACTCCAAAAGTTCGCCAGTCCGTTTGTCACGGTCGCTTGCAGCCAACTGCCGAAGCTCACGAGTATAAAACCCGCACCGAGCATGACGCGTGGATCGATGCGCCCCACGAAACGCACGATCAACGGCGTCATGAACATGATCGGCAACGCGCGCAAAATGAACAGCAGGCCGCTGAGCGTGGGCGTGAAGCCCAGCGGACCTTGCGTGAACTGCGGCAGGATGTAGGTCGACCCGAAAATCGCCGTGCCGAGCGCCAGGCCGAGAATCGAACCGGCTGCGACGCTGCGGTTTCGCAAGACACGCAGATCGACGATCGGTGTTTTCGTTCCCGCGAGTTCCCAGTAGACAAACGCGCACAGGCTCACCACCATTACGA
>JBAUEZ010000215.1:0-24717 GCA_049678885.1 Candidatus Aquilonibacter sp.
GCGCGGCGTCTTGGCCGACGTCACGAAACCCGCGCGCCTGGCCGAACTGCGCGCGGCCGCCGAGCGCGAGCGCGCACTCGATCCGCTTGCGATGATTCTGGCCCGGGTCGATGCGCTGACGATGCGGAAGAAGCAAAAGTGACCGAAAAAACCTGGCATTTCGTGGGCATCGGCGGGATCGGCATGAGCGCGATCGCGCGCATTTTGCTTGCGCGCGGCCAGCGCGTTTCCGGTTCCGACGTGAAAGAAACCACGTTGACGACGCGCCTGCGTGAAGAAGGCGCCGACGTGCACATCGGTCACGACGCAGCGCACGTCGAGAACGCACACACGGTGATCGTCAGCTCGGCAATCGACCGGCGCAATCCCGAGTACGTTGCTGCGCAGCGGCGCAATCTTCCACTTTTACATCGCGGCGAGATGCTGGCCGAACTGCTGCGCAATCGCAGCGGCATCGCGATCTGCGGCACGCATGGCAAGACGACCACGACGGCGATGGTCGCGGCGGTGCTGCGCGCGGGTGGTGTCGATGCAAGCTTGATGCTCGGCGGGATCGACGGCTCGCTCGGTACCAACGCCTATGACGGCCACTCGCCGTGGTTTGTCACCGAGGCCGACGAATCCGACGGCAGCTTTGCGATTCTCGATCCGAAGCTCGCGGTGCTTACCAACGTTGAAAACGATCACTTGCAGAGCGACGACGAGTTACCGCAACTGGTGCGCGCCTTCCAAGAATTTCTGGCCAAGCTGCCGGCGGACGGCTGCGCGATCATCGGCGTCGACGATCCGCTCGCGTCGTCGCTCGTCGAACACCCGCGTAGGGCGCGCACGGTAACCTTCGGCTTCGGCCCGCGCGCCGACGTGCGCGCCGGCAACCTGCGCGCAGAGGGCCTCGGCACCGCGTTCGATGCGATCGTTGGCGATGTGTGCCTGGGCACCGTGGAGCTGAACGTGCCCGGCGCGATGAACGTTGCGAACGCGCTCGGGGCGATTGCCGTCGCGCGCGAGCTCGAGATTCCGTTCGTGCGCATCTCCGAAGGGCTCAACGCGTTTCGCGGTGTGCGCCGGCGCTTCGACATCTTGGTGCGCACCGACCGCTTCGTGCTGGTCGACGACTACGCGCACCATCCGACCGCCGTGCGCGCGACGATCGCTGCAGCCCGGCAATATCATCGCGGCCCGGTGGTGGTTGCATTTCAACCGCACCGCTATTCGCGTACCGCGTATCTCGCGCGTGATTTCGCCGACGCGCTCAAAGGCGCCGACCGCGTCTATCTTGCGCCGATCTACGCCGCCTCCGAGCCGCCGATTCCCGGCGTCTCCGAGCGTTCGATCGGCGAACCGCTGACCGCCTTGGGCACGCGCGTCACCTATGTCACGCGCGTCGATGAACTCGAAGAGCGCATTCTGGAAGATACGCCGCGCGGCGCGCTCGTGCTGATGCTCGGAGCCGGCAACATCACCGACGTCGCCGCGCGCCTCGCGCAGCGCGAAAATTCGGCCGACGTCAAAGTTTCATGAGCCTCACCAACGCGCTCGCGACCACATCTCTGCTCACGGTCGAAGATTGCGCGGCGCTACTAGAAACGTTCGGCGAGCGCGTGCGCTTCGACGAACCGCTCGCCGAGTACACGTCATGGAAGGTCGGCGGGCCGGCCGATGCCTTCGCCGTTGCAGAAAGCGAAGACGAAGTGGCGCAGGTGATGGCGCTCTGTTTCAGGCGAAAATTGCCGTGGTTTGTGCTCGGGCGCGGCAGCAACGTGTTGGTCGGCGACGGCGGGCTGCGCGGCATCGTGCTGCGCCTCGACGGCGCGTTCACGTCGATTGAAACGCGCGTCGATAGCGGACGCGTGCTGATCGATGCCGGCGCATCAGCGAAAATGGAGACGGTCACCGCACGCGCAGCCTCGCTCGGTGCAATCGGCATCGGCTCGCTCGCCGGTATTCCCGGCAGCGTCGGCGGCTCGCTGCGGATGAACGCCGGTACCGATCGCGAGTTCGGCGAGTTCGTCGTGGAGATTCTCGTACAGAGCCCGTCCAAACCGCGTCCGCACGCGATCGCGGTGCAATATTTTTATCGCCGCACGAATTTGGCGCGCGACGCTGTCGTGGCGCGCGTGCACTTGGATTTTGAACTTGGCGATCCGCGCCAGGTGCGCGAGGAGATGCAGGCGCGCTTGGTGCGCCGCAAGAGCACGCAGCCGGTCGCGCTGCCCAACGCCGGGTCATGTTTCCGCAATCCGCCCGACGATAAGGCGGCGCGACTGATCGAGGCGGCGGGTTGTAAGGGATGGCGGGAAGGCGGCGCGGAAGTGTCGACCCTCCACGCCAACTTCATCAACAACGTCGGAGGCGCCAACGCCAAGGACGTCGCGACGCTCCTAGCGCGCGTGCGTCGCACGGTGTTCGAGAAGTTCGGTGTCGAGTTGCAATTGGAAGTTCACTTAGTCGGTGTCTTTGTCGATGATGAGCGAGAGCATGCAGAAGAAAGCTAAGATCGCCGTGGTCATGGGCGGCTCGAGCGCCGAACGCGAGGTCTCGATCAAGAGCGGATCGGGTGTTATGCGCGCCCTGCAATCGCTCGGCTACGATGCGCAATCGCTCGATTACGATACGCGCTTTATCGAAGCAATTCGCGAGATCGCGCCGGATGCGGTGTTCATCGCGCTGCACGGACCGGGCGGCGAAGACGGCCAAGTGCAAGCGCTGCTCGAGTTTCTCGGGATTCCATATACCGGCAGCAACGTCGAAGCCTCGGCGCTCGCGATGGACAAGCATCTAACGAAGAAACTGCTCGCCGCCGAAGGGCTGCCGACCGCGGCGTGGGATCTCTTCGATCTCTCCGGCGGCACGCTGCCGCTCTTGCCGGGATCGCTCGATTTGCCGCTGGTGATCAAGCCGCGCTTTGAAGGCAGCGCGATCGGCGTCGCGATCGTGCGCACCCACGAACAGTGGACCAATGCCATGATTGCGGCAGCAAAGAACTACAGTCAAATTATGGCCGAGGAATATCTCAACGGCCACGAGTTTACGGTCGGTATTCTCGGCGAAGAAGCGTTGCCGGTCATCGAGATCGTGCCGAACACCGACGAGTTCTACACCTATGAGGCCAAGTACGCGCAGGGCGGCAGCACGCACATCGTGCCGGCCAAAATCGACGAAGATCTCGCCGCGCGCTTACAGATGATTGCGTTGTCGGTGCACCGTCTGCTTGGGCTGCGCGACTATTCGCGCACGGATTTTATCGTGACCAAAGAGGGCCGGCCCCAGATTTTAGAGATAAATACGCTACCAGGATTGACGCCGACGAGCTTGCTGCCCGATGCATGCAACTCGATCGGAATATCATTTGAAGCGCTTGTCGATCGGCTCGTGGGCTATGCGCTCGCCCGTCGCGACGTGAGGGATGTAGCATGAACCGCCCGTTCGATCCATTCGATTGCCGTTGTCCGCACGGCGGCTTCTCGCAGCGCGCCTTTGACGAGGCGAAGATGTTGCTCGGTCGCCGCGCATTTATCGCCGGCGCTGCCGCTGCAACCGCGGCGAGTTTGATTCCGTGGCGCGCGCGTGCTGCCGCCCAAGACGTGACCGTGCTCAAGTCGGCGCGCATGTTCACCGGCACGAAAGTTGTAACGCCGGGCGTGCTCGTGATCAAAGGCACGCAGATCGTCTCGATGAACCTTGGCGACGCCGGCGCCGATGCGCACGTGATCGACCTCGGCGATGCGATGCTGATGCCGGGCTTGATCGACTGTCACACGCACGTTGCGCCGTTCATCGTTCCCTCGCACTATCTCGTGCAACCCGGGCACACCGCCGACAACGTCGGCGAGGCCGCGCTCTACGGCATGAAAAATGCGCAGACGATGTTGCACAATGGATTCACCACCGTGCGCGACGTCGGCGGCGGCTGGGGTGTTGACCTTGCGGTGCGCGATGCGATTGGCGAAGGCGTGTACATCGGACCGCAGATTTTCGCCGCCGGTCCGGCACTTTCGATCACCGGCGGGCACGGCGACTCAAACGATCTGCCCGACTTCGTGCACGAAGACATGACCATCGAGACCGGTGTGTCGTACGGACCCTACGGGTTCCGCGAGGTCGTGCGCGAGCACGTGAAGCGCCACACCGATTTGGTCAAGATCCTCGCGACCGGCGGCGTGCTGAGCTACGGCGACGTATGGGATATCCCGCAGATGAATCTCGATGAGATTCAAGCCGTCGTTGACGAATCGACGAAGTTCAATCGCAAAGTCGCGGCACATTGCCACGGTGACAAAGGTATCTCGGTTGCGGTCGAGGGCGGCGTGCACTCGGTCGAGCACTGCACCGGTGTGAGCAACGAAACGCTCGCGAAGATGCAGCAACGCGGGACCAATCTCGTTCCGACGATCTGGGCGCTCGATTCGATTTTGCAGCCCGGCAATCCGAATCACATTCCGCCGGGCTCGGTGCAGAAGGCTGAGTACGCGGCGACGATTCGCAACGCGGGTATGCAGCGCGCGCTCGGGACAAACGTGATCATCGCCTATGGTACCGACGCCGGCGTCTTCCCACATGCTGAGAATAACAAAGACTTTGCACTTCTCGTACATATGGGCATGCGGCCGACCGACGTGCTGCGCTCAGCAACGGTTACTGCCGCAGAACTGATCGGCGTGAATGACCGCGGCACGCTTGCGCCGGGTAAACGGGCGGATGTCGTTGCCTTCAATGGTGATCCGAGCCACGACATTTCTCTGATTGAGAAGCCGCCGGCCCTGATTTTATTGGGAGGCAAGCGGGTCAACGCTGCATAAATCCCTCTAGCCCTCGGCACCTATCGGGGGCAGTTCCTGGAGGGATACAGTGTCTACTGGTATGGTTGTCGACCGCGGGCTCGAGGGCGTCGTCGTCGGGCACACGGATTTAAGCAACGTCGAAGGCCAAATTGGCCGGCTGACCTACCGAGGCTTCGATATCGACGACCTTGCACCGAACGCAACTTTTGAAGAAGTTGCGCATTTGCTGTTGTACGGTCATCTTCCCAACGCCACGGAACTCAAAGCGTTCAAAGCCGAACTCGCATCGCGCCGCGCGTTGCCGGGCCAATTGCTTGCGGTGATGCAGAGCATACCCAAGACGGCATGGCCGATGGATGTGATGCGCACCATCGTGAGCGGACTTGCGCTCTTCGTGCCGGTCAACGATCACGGCGAACATGTCTCCGACGTGCACAGCGCGATCGATCTCATTGCGAAGATGACGACGATTCTGGCCGCGTGGGATCGCATCCGTCGCGGACTCGAGCCGATCGAGCCGCGTACCGATCTCTCGCACGCGGCGAACTTCCTCTATATGCGTACCGGCAAAGTGCCGGCTGAGGTCGAGGAGGATGCTATCGACACCTACCTCGTCCTGCTCGCCGATCACTCGTACAATGCGTCGACCTTCTCGGCGCGCGTGACTGCTTCCACGCGGGCCGACATCTACGCAAGCGTGACCTCGGCACTCGCGACGCTCACTGGCGATCTGCACGGCGGCGCGGCGAGCGCGACCTACACGAATCTCGTTGCGATCGGTTCGCCCGAGAAGGCCGAGAAGTTCGTGCACGATGAGATTGCTAAGGGCAATCGCATCATGGGGATGGGACACCGCGAGTATCGCGTCCGCGATCCGCGCGCGAAGCATCTCGAGGAGATCGCGAAAGAACTCTCGGCGCACAGCGGGAGCAAGTGGTATCCGATCGCGCGTGAGCTCGAGAATCAGAGCCAGCGCATTCTCGCCGAAGAGCATCCCGATCGCAAGATCTATGCCAACGTCGATTTCTACACGGCACCGGTGCTCGCCGATCTTGGCATCCCCGGCGACGAATTCACCTGTCTCTTCGCGTGCGGCCGCGTCGCCGGCTGGACCGCGCACATCCTCGAGCAGCTGCACGACAACCGGCTGATTCGTCCGCAAGCGACGTACACCGGACCGGCGACTGGGCCGTTCGTGCCGATCGGTTCGCGCTGATGATCGTTATCCCGGCGCTCGACCTTCGCGGCGGGAAGTGCATTCGCATGGAGCGGGGCGATATTTCGACCTCGACCGTGTATGCCGATGACCCCGTGGAGCAAGCCAAGGCGTTTGTTGCACAGGGCGCGCGGCGGTTGCACGTGATCGATCTCGACGCGGCCTTCGGGCACGGCGACAACATGGGCGTCGTCAGCGCGATCTGTCACGCGGTCGACGTGCCGGTGCAAGTCGGTGGCGGTATTCGCGATCTCGATAAGGCGCAGCGGCGCATCGACGCTGGCGCATCGGAGATTATTCTCGGCACGATGCTCACCGCCGAGGAGCGCACGGCGCGTGCGATCATCAATAAGTTTCCGGACCGTGTATTTGCCGGCATCGACGTGCGCGGCAAACACGTCGCGACACATGGCTGGCAAGAGAGCACGCCGGTCGATCGCGATGCGCTCGTGAAGCGCGTAGCGATGTGGGGCATCAAGCGCATCATCTTCACCGAGATTCGCCGCGACGGCATGGGTGAGGGCTACGACATCGAGGCGCTGACGGAGGTCGCGCATGACGCCGAGGTGCTTGTAACTGCCAACGGCGGCGCGCGGACGATTGACGATCTGCGCGAGCTCAAAGCCAAAGCGCCGCCGGCCGTTGACTCGTGTATCGTCGCAAGCGCGATCTACAAGGGCACGATCAAACTCGTCGACGCCATAGCAGCCGTCGGCTAGTTACTGCGTCGTAAACGAACCTTCGTCCGAATTCATCGACGCGCACGCGGGCGATGCATTGCTGTTGGCGATCACGTAGGTTACCGTGTACGTCGTGCCGGCACTGAGCGCAGGCAACGGAACGCTGTAGCCGCCCGAGGTTGCATTGAACGTCGTGAGCGAGTACGACTTGCCGTTTGATGCTGCAAGCTGGATCGATGCCGTCGCGCCGGTTTGGTTGAAGAGCGTTCCGCTAAAGACGAGCGCAGACGTGGAGTCCGCGACGTTCGTCGCGCCTGCTGCCGGCGACACGAGCGTAAATTCGGGGACAGCAGAAGAGTTGCAGATATCCGTTGGCGTTCCCGGTGTTGACGAATCGCCGCCGCCACTACACGCGGTAATTGCAACGATCGCACAGATTGCGAAGAACTGCTTCCACATGGGCGTCACCCCCGGTCTTCAATATACACACGAGCGAGCGTCGATGGCAAGCGTGACACGATCTCGTAATTGATCGAATCCGACCATGCGGCCCAATCATCGATGCTGATTTCCTGAGAATCCTGAGATCCGATGAGCGTGACTTTTGATCCAACGTGCGCGCTTGGTGCGTGACTGAGATCGACAAAGAACATGTTCATCGCGACGCGTCCGATGATCGCGCAGCGCATGCCGTCGATGAGCACCGAACCTTTGTTCGAAAGTGCGCGCGGAATGCCATCGGCATAGCCGAGCGGGACAACGCCGATCGGCATGCGCCGCGGAGCGTGATACGTGATACCGTAGCCGACGGCGTCACCCGCATCGATCGTGCGCACCACGACGAGCTCCGATTCATAGGACAGCGCGGGCTCGAGCGGCAGCTTGCCGCCGTTCATCGCTTCCTTCGTCGCGGCTGATGGCCACAACCCATAGAGTGCGATGCCGAAACGCGAGAGATCCAAACGCGTCTGCGGCCAGAGCATCGCCGCGGCCGACGCGGCGATGTGCCGAACCGGCGTGAAACCGCGCGCTGCAAGAATCGGCTCCGCATGCTGATACGCTTCGTTGAATCGCTCGAGCTGCAGCATCGTGTAGGGCGAGTCGAGCTCTTCGGCTGCGGCGAGATGCGAGAAGACGCCGGCGATCTCGAGGCCGTTTGCGCGACCGTAGGCCTCGACCGCGTCGGGCAGATCGCCGGGTTGCAGCCCAAGCCGATTCAATCCGGTGTTCACTTTCACATGTGCGCGCGCTCGCGTCTGCACGCGCAGCGCCGCTTGCGCAAGATCGCGCGCGAAGCTCTTCGTATCCCACAACGCGACGTCAGCGTCACACGCCATCGCATCGTCGAGTCGCTCGGGCGGAATCGGCCCCATGATCAAGAGCGGAGCGGTGATGCCGCCATCGCGCAGTTCGAGCGCTTCGTCGACATTGTAGACGCAGAGCTTTGCGGCGAGGCCCTCGATCGCGAGCGCGGTCTCGGCGATGCCGTGACCGTAGGCGTTGCCCTTTACAACGAATGCGGCGTGTTGCGGACCGACCAACTCGCGCAGCAAACGCGCATTGTGTCGCAGCGCGGAGGTCGAGATGCGCAGCGTTCCGATCACGTGCGATCCAACCGGGCGACAACGAAGGCGACCGGCACGCCGAAGAAGACCGTGCGCGCGATCACGTCGTTGAAGAGCGCTTGCGGTGTTGAAGGACTGACGAACGCATGCGCACCGAGCAGCAACAGCAGCATCAACACGTACACGACAAAACCGTAGAAGAATCCGGAAAGCGCCCAGCGCGTGTTCACGAACGGCTGCCGTTGCGCGAAATATGCGTAGCCGCCGGCCCAGGCCATGCTGATCACGAGATCCACCAGCACGCCGGCCCACACGTAACGCGGGCTCGTGAACGCGACTGGACCGAGCGCAATCGACGCGCTGTGCTGCAGCATCGCGACGACACTGCCATGGACCGGCTGGACGGTCGTGAGCCAGACGTACAGCTCGAAAACGACCGCACCGATGAAGCCGGCGAAAACGGACTGTCGAATGACCAGCGCCCAATTCGGGCGAAACGCGGTTGCCATGTGCGCTTGCATTCGGCGAGGTAGCAAGCTGGCCTTGGCGGCCCTACTTCTTTGGGCGGCGCTTTGCGCGCCCGCGTGGGCGATTCCCGGACAGACGACGGGTGCACGATGTACATTGCATCGATGACGATCGACGATCATCGCGCCGAGTTCGATTCCAAAACGAAGGCCGGACGCGTGCGCTACGAATACGTCGAGTTTCTCGATGTTCCCGATGCGTGGCGTATGCTACTTTTGGCGGAGCGATTTTCTTCTATCCGAATAATGACTTGCCGGGTATTCTGAAAAATATGCGCCAGAAAAATTTCTCGCGTCTTGGACAAACCCGAGACCATTTTCAGCTTTGCTGGGTAGCATGCAATTATGATGTTGGGACAGGAACGTCAGGCTACTCAGCAGTCGGCTGATTTGATTATTCGCGGAACAATTGTTGCGCTTGCTATACTCACCGGGGTAGGCATCGCCTTTGCGCTCTGGAGCGCACTGCATGCGAGCCCGGCAACGATGGCCGTCACCGGATCGGTCGCCGCACTGACCTTGGGCCTGGGGCTGATCAGCCTCGCCCTCCCGAGCCGGACCGCCCGCCTCTTCCTTGTGCTGATGGCCGCCTCGATGGCCGTCGCCTTCTTCACCGGGTCCGGCGCCTTCGCGGCTCTCTCGTCCTAGCCACCCAGGGTGGTTGCACTCTTAATCTCCGTCTGCTAAGATTTCGGGGCTGGCACTCTATTGCTGCGAGTGCCAAAGCTTAAAATCCCACATATCTTGGAGGTTTACGTGAATCTCAAGCCTTTGGCCGATCGCGTGGTCATTGAGCACGTCGAGCAGAACGACAAGAGCACTGGTGGCATCTTCCTGCCCGACACCGCTAAGGAAAAACCGCAAGAAGGCATCGTCCGTGCGGTCGGAACCGGCCGCGTGACCGACGATGGCAAGACGCTTCCAATGACCGTGAAGGTCGGCGACCGTGTCATCTACTCGAAGTACTCGGGATCCGAGATCAAGATCGACGGTAAAGAGTACCTTATCGTTTCCGAAAAAGACGTTCTCGCTGTTGTCGACAAAGTTCCGGCACACGTTTAAGGAGCATTTAACTAAATCATGGCTGCAAAGCAAATCGTATTTGACGAAAACGCGCGTCGCGCGCTAGAGCGCGGCGCCAATCTGCTTGCCGATGCGGTGAAAGTGACCCTTGGACCCAAGGGCCGCAACGTCGTACTCGACAAGAAGTTCGGCTCGCCGACGATCACC
This sequence comes from Candidatus Aquilonibacter sp., assembly GCA_049678885.1. GTDB lineage: Bacteria > Vulcanimicrobiota > Vulcanimicrobiia > Vulcanimicrobiales > Vulcanimicrobiaceae > Aquilonibacter. The sequence goes on from JBAUEZ010000215.1 coordinate 10,000, forward strand.
AACGACGGCGTGACGATCGCGAAGGAGATCGAACTCTCCGACACGTTCGAAAACATGGGCGCACAGCTCGTGAAGGAAGTCGCCTCGAAGACCAACGACATCGCCGGCGACGGCACGACCACCGCGACGGTGCTCGCGCAAGCGATCATCCGCGAAGGTCTGCGCAACGTTACCGCCGGTTCGAACCCGCTGCTGATCAAGCGCGGCATCGAGAAGGCCGTAGAAGTTGCGGTCGACGACATGGGTTCGGGCGCGAACCTGCAAAAGGTCGACACCAAAGAAAAGATCGCGCAAGTTGCGTCGATCTCGGCCAACGACAAAGAAATCGGCGACTTCATCGCCGAGGCCATGGAGAAGGTCGGCAAAGACGGCGTGATCACCGTTGAGGAATCGCGCACGCTCAAGACCGAAGTCGAGACCAAAGACGGCATGCAGTTCGACAAGGGCTACATCTCGCCGTACATGGTGACCGATAGCGAGCGCATGGAAGCCGTGCTCGACAACCCGTACATTCTCGTGACGGAGCGCAAGATCTCGGCGATTGCCGACATTCTGCCGCTGCTCGAGAAGGTTGTCCAAGTGCAGCGTCCGCTGCTCATCATCGCGGAAGACGTCGAAGGCGAAGCCCTCGCGACGCTCGTGGTGAACAAGCTGCGCGGAACGTTCACGTCGGTAGCGGTGAAGGCGCCGGGCTTCGGCGACCGCCGCAAAGAGATGCTCAAGGACATCGCCACCCTCACGGGCGCGACGGTGATCTCGGAAGAGCTCGGTCTCAAGCTCGACAAGGTGACGCCGGAACAGCTCGGTCAAGCCAAGCGCGTGACCGTGACGAAGGAAGAGACGACCATTGTTGACGGCGCGGGCAAGCCGGCTGACATCAAGGGCCGTATCGAGATGATCAAAAAGCAGATCGAAGATACCGACTCGGACTTCGATCGCGAGAAGCTGCAAGAGCGTCTTGCGAAGCTCTCGGGTGGCGTTGCGGTGATCCAAGTTGGTGCCGCGACCGAAACCGAACTCAAAGAGAAGAAGCATCGCATTGAAGATGCACTCTCCGCGACGCGTGCCGCCGTTCAGGAAGGCATGATCCCGGGTGGTGGTGCGTCGCTCGTGCACGCGATCAGAGCGATCGACAAGTACATCGAAAAGGCGCCGAAGAGCAACGGCCACGCGAACACGTGGGCGGATGAGAAAATCGGTATCGAGATCGTCAAGAAGGCGCTCGAAGAGCCGCTTCGTCAGATCGCGTACAACGCGGGCTACGAAGGTTCGGTCGAAGTCAACAACGTCAAGCAGAAGAACTCGCCGTTCGGGTTCGACGCGATGACGGGTCAGATCGTCGACATGTTTAAGGCCGGAATCGTGGAGCCGTTCAAGGTCACGCGCTCGGCGCTGCAAAACGCGGCGTCGATCGGTGCGCTGATCCTCACGACGGAGACGCTGATTGCCGACAAGCCAGAGCCCAAGGGCCAAGCTCCGGCAATGCCGGGCGGCGGCGGCATGGGCGGCTACGACATGATGTAGTCACCCGTTGTCATCCCGAGCGTAGGTGCGAAGCACCGTAGTCGAGGGACCGACGGAACTATTGAGGGCGCTGCTTACCACAGCGCCCTTTTTCTTTTGTCACCGCGTAGTCTAAAAGGACTACAGCTGATAACCTGTTCTTCAATTTGCGTGTGGTACAATCGGCCCTATGATTAAACGCTCGGCGTTCTTGCTATGTGCTTCGATTTTTGCGCTCGCCGGTTGCGGTGGCGGGGGCAGCGGCCCGTTAGGCAGTAGTTGTTCGCCTACCACGTACTCGATGAACTTCCCCGCGGATGCGGGCTTCTCGGCGTCGGGGACGATCAGCGCCGCGTCGGGATGCTTCACGAGCGCGACGGTCAACACGTATACGTCGCTGGCGCCGATCGGGGCGCCGTTTACGTCGACGAATCCCACGGCGGTCGTCGTGTTGTATCTCGGCGTAACGTTCACGAGCACCGAATATGCGACCGGGCTGCCATCGCTCAACATCACCTTGCCGGCGGGCGTCGCAACCTCAAATCGCCAGTTCTACATTGCAGCCAATAGTAGCGGCACGGCGTTCGGCTGGATTCCCGCCTTGGAGGGTCCGGATACCGCGAGCGGCGGAACGGTAAGCTTCGGAAGCGGTGGTGGAAATACGACCTTCGATGCCAACGTCGAAGAAGTACTCGCGCTGTACTCCGTGGCGACTTAGCGCTCCTGATCGGTTGGGCGGACCAGCACTTCGTTGATATTGACGTGCGAAGGTTGCGTCACGCAGAACGTGATGATGCGCGCGACGTCGTCGGACTGAAGCTGGCGCATCGAGTCGGCCCAGCTATTGAGCGATTGCTGAATCCCAGCATCCGCGATATGCTCGCGCAACTCGGTTGCGACTAAGCCGGGCTCAATGACGGTCACGCGAATGTTGTCCTGATAGACTTCCTTGCGCAACGATTCGGAGAAGGCCCCAACCCCGAACTTCGTCGCTGCATAACCGCCGGAGTTCGGATGCGCCATCCGTCCGGCCGTCGACGAGACGTTCACGATGTGTCCATCTTTTCGCGCACGCATGCCAGGAAGGGCGGCTTGCGTCGAAGCGATCAGGCTCAGCACGTTGAGCTCGAACATCTCGCGCCACCGTTCAAGGCTCGCGGTGTCAACCGGTTCGAGATACATCACGCCGGCGTTGTTCACCAGCACGTCGAGCCGGCCGAAATGCGCTTCGGTCTCTTTGACGATGCGTTGCGCGTCGGATTCTTTCGTGAGATCCGCGGTCAAAACGAACGCCGTGCCGCCGGATGCAGCGATCTCGGCCGCAAGCTCGTCAAGACGATCCTTCCGCCGCGCGGCGATGGCAACCGCCATGCCTGCAGCCGCGAATGCGCGGGCAGTCGCTGCGCCAATACCCGATGATGCCCCGGTAATAAGGGCTACGCGTTGTTGTGTCTGCATGCGAGCGACCCTTCGAGGCTCGCTGCGCTCGCACCTCAGGGTGACAGACGTTACTTCGTCAGGACGAGTGCGTTGTTGATTTGGCGGCCGGGGGCGACGAGATATTTGCCGTTTGCCCAGAGGCCGGTTGAGGCGCCGCCGTCGAGATTCATGGCGTCGTAGGCGCCGAGCTGCTTCATGATGTGCGCGCACTCGGCGAGCGAACCGTCAGCGACCGCAAAGATCAACTCCGACTGATCTTCGCTCACGCCGACCATGCTGCGCTTGCCGGCGCGAAGGACCTTCGGATCGCGGAAGCCCTCGGCGCGCGCATCGGCAAACTCTTCGCCTTCGACCAATAACTGCGGCCCGCCGCCAATCGCTTGCCATGCGTTGGCGAAAGCGCCAAGATCGGCACCCGCCTCCGGCTTCAATGTATAACCCGCGTGGCGTCCGACCCAGAAACGCGACGCGACCTGACTCTCGCCGCGGAAGTAGATGACAAACCCGTTGCGCGGAATCAGCGTCGGTCCGTAGTTGATCTGCGAGACAACGCCGTCGGTCACTTGAATCTGCGGGCCCCCGGTCAGTCCGGTCGTGCCGCCCCACGCCGGCGTGAAGATCGTGATCGTCTGCCCGCTCGGACCGGGGAGACGATTGAACCAGTATGCGTACCAATTGTTCGGGTAAGTATCGCTGCCGTCCAGGAAGCCGATGATGCGCAGCGGGAGGCGCTCGATCGTCGCGTGGTTCTCGCGATCGAAGTAGAGCACGCTGCCGACGTCGCCCTTGAACACCATCGCACCGTCAATCACGGTCGTCTGATCGAGGTTCTTGCGCGGCACGTGCTTGGCGTAAGCTTCAAAATAGCCGCCATTGATGGCGGCTATTCCGTTCTGCTGCTTCGCGATGTCGGCAAGCCAAGCGGTGTCGCCGACGTCGGGACCCCCGAGCGCGGCATGTACCTGAACCCGATCGAGCCGCGCGATGACGAAATGGACAAGGTGGCCATCGATCATCGTCGTGCCGGCATCCAGCGCCGGGGCGCGACGTGCATCGAGAGCGAGAGGGGCACACGCGAGAAAAAATCCCGCCGCAAGAAACGCCATTGCGCGTAACAGTTTGATAGCCCTCACACCTAAGTAATCGACGCTTTCCGGTTTGCAATTAACAACGAAACGACAAATGATATCGTTTCGTACTCCTGGCTGCGTGTAGTAGCGAGGAAGCGGGCGGAGCTAATGGTGGAGGCTGGACGACCGCTAGATGAACAGCACCTTGGCCATCATGCCTTTGTCCTCGTGACTGAGGATATGGCAGTGGAATACCGACATGCCGCGGATGTGCACGTAGCTCGCATCTAGCACAACATCGATGCTTTGTTCGAGCGGTACGTTCATCGTATCGGCCCAAATTGGATTCGAGACAGGTTTACCGTTGACGGCGTAGGTCAAGAAATGGACCTGGTGGATGTGAAACGGATGGATCTCGCGCGTCCGGTTGATCACCCGCCAATGCACGTACGACCCAACGCGCACGCTTGTCATCGGCGCGGCATCAGGCGAGTACAACTTCCCGTTGATATAGAACTTATGGTTTCCTTCGGTGAAAATCACGGTGAACGCCGGCGGAGTGCGCTCGATAGCCGAAAGGTCGACGCGCTTGTACGTTGCTGCGCCTGAGGACGACGGTACCGGCGGCGGTCGTGGGCCGGTGTCGTTCGACGCAATATCCGCCAGAACTTGACCGCGCATCGGATCGCCCTCAGGACCCGAATTGACGCAATGCGTTCGCAGCGTCGCGTGAAGTCCGGCCGGCGGACCGGTTACGATCGCTTCGATACGTCCGGCCGGCGGCATCACGACGTGACTAAAGGTGCGCATCGGGTGCTGCGGATCGTGTAGTGCGAGCGGTTCTCCGTCGAACGCAACGACGCGCATCGACGATCCATCGACGCTGAGATCGGTATAGTTGTCGGCCGAAGCGTTAACGATTCGCCAAAACTGTTGCTCGCCCGGTGCAATCGCAATCGATGGGCGAAATGCCCCGTTCACGGTGAAGAGGGTGTCGGGTGGTTTATGCTCGGATTGACACTTGTTCCCGTTGCCGACGCCGAGCGTTTCCATGAGCGACAGAAATTGCGGGTCATTTGTTGCGAACTGCGTCGTGCGCAACACGAGCACGCGTTCGGGCATCGTGCGCACCTGCGGCACGTAGCGATCGATGCCCTCGACTACGATCGCGCCAGACATGCCATCGAGGTCCTGACGATCGCTTTCGCCGTGCGGATGCGTGTGATACCAGTAAAGTCCCGGCGGCACGTCGCGCGGAACCCGCACGTCGTAGTGTAGCGTCTCTCCCGGCTTTGCGACCATCGTGATCACGTCGTCCTGACCGTACTGCGGCGAGACTTCCATTCCGTGGAAATGGAGGTTCGTCATGTCCATGCACGGTCCGAGCGCACACTGCTCGGTGGAGTGGAGAGGCAGATCGTTCACATACGTGATGCGCAGCTCTCCGCCCGGAACGACGCGGATCGTTGGCGGCACAAACGCGCCGTCGTAGAAAAACGCTGCATGCCCATGATTGGCTTTTGCGCGAAGCGTGAGCGTCGTGACTCCATTCGTGGGCGTTATCTGCGGAGGTACAGAGAGTAAAAGCATGGCTAGTTCTCCGGATCGCTGAATTTTATCCACCAGTGGGTACCGTCACAGAACGGCTTGTTCTTCGACATGCCGCAGCGGCAGAGCGCATAGTGCTCGCGATTCGCGCCTTGGTCCATCGCTTCGCCTTCGAGTTCGATACCGCCGCGCACGTAGTAGCTCGCGTTCTGCGCGACGTAGATTTCCGGCTCGCGCTCCTCGCCGGTGTACGCCGTGCCGTCGTGGATGAATCCAAGCGCGCCGGATGGGCACGCGCGCACGATATCGATGATCTTCTCGGGCGTGTCGCCGTCGGGCGTGACGAACGTATCGCCGTCTTCGTGAAAAACGCTCGGCAAGTGATCGGTGCAGTTGCCGAAGTGGCAACACGTGCCACGATTGTCGAGCACCGTGATCTCTTTGCCTTCGTATTTGTCCAAGCGGTCGGGCCGGCGCGCAGGATCCTTCGCGCTGTCGAAGCCGATCTGCGCGTGCGTGCCGTCGCAGTACGGTTTGCTCTTCGAACCACCGCAGCGGCATAGCGCGACGATCGGGCGGACATGGAGCGTATCGCCCTTGGAGTTCGTGAGTTTGCGCAAGTTACGTACGATGTATGGTCCGTTGACCTCGGGTCGAATCGTCGTACGCGCATTGCGCTCGTCGGCCTCGTTGCGCACCGACATGGCAAATTCCGGCGGAATAAACGGCGTGAGACAGTCGGCGACGGCTTCCATCGCGGCTGCCGACTCCTCGACCTCTTGCGGAAGTCCCACTTCTTCGGAGAGGCGCGTAAGCTGCATCTGCAGATCGTAGACGCGCTCTAGGAAGAGGATCCACGCGGCGCGCTTGTGCGGGAGCAGATGGATCGCGCGCTCAAATCCGAAGCCGGGGCCTGCCGTCTTGCCCGGATATTCGCGACCCGCCGGCGTCTTGGCGAGCGCTTCGCCAAGGGGGCGCAACACCGAGGTCATGATGTGCAGCGTCGCGCGCGACAGGTGTTGCAGCTCTTCCTCGGTTTCATTCGCGCGCGCGAAGAACCGTTCGAGCATCATCAGCAGTAAGGCGTACACACTGTTGAAGAGCCCAGCCAGTTCTTGCGCGACCGGATCGGTTACGCGATTTGTGCCGGGCATCTCAGCGATGCCGCGCGTGCTGGGATTGCTCAACACCGGCCGCACTGGATCGAAGACGCGGCCTTCGCGCTGGGCTGCTTCGACCAGCGCCATATACTCGGTGCGGACCGTATTGAAGACGCAGAAGTGCGCGTCGGGATGCTCCGAGGTCGGCGACTCGCCTTGCTCGATGATCATCTCAATCGCGCGCTTGGCTGACGCAACGTCGCTGACTTGCACGAGTTCCTTCGGAAAATCCAGGTACAGCGGCGACGCTTGTTCGGCCGGATCGCCGATGAAGAGCCGCTCCGGCTCGATACACGAAAACGCCGATTCGATCTTGCGATAGAACTCGCCGACCGTGCGAAAATCGACGTCGAACGGCTCGACCGTGTTCTGCACGCGCGCTGCCTCACCGTTCTCGCAGTGCGCGACACGCGCGCTGATTGCTGCGAACTCGGCGGCGCGCTTGGGCCCGAGAATCGACAGGTCCGAGGGCATTTCGTAACAGACGAGCCGGTCGAGCAGCTGTTGCGAAAACGGCTCGAGCGTCATCTCGATGCCGAACGGAAACGCTGTCGCCGGAATCGGAAAGTTCGAACGTGCAAAGTGTGCCGCGCCGCCGACTGAGGTCATCAAGTTGCAGACCTGTGCGAGGTGCAGCATCTCTTCGACGGCAACGTGCGCGATGCGGCGCTTCCAGTTGCGTACCTCGGTAAGCTCGTCCGCGGTCATCCCGCCTTCGCTCAGGTCCGTCTTGAGCGAGTACGCCGCATAAAGGTAGACGCACGCGAGGTTGTGTTCGAGCTCCGAGGCTCGCGTGAGTAGGTAGAGCAGTTCAACGCGCGTGGTGACCGGCGCGAGGGTCGTGGTCGTCATATGTGTTCCTGAACCTTATCATTGAGTGCAAGGTTTTGGCACGGCGGCAAAGGAAGCAGGCCGGCTCCTGCGGCCGCTGAGCGACAATAGTTGCAACTCGCGACCCGATTCTAGGTTATACAAATAAAAGCTACGTTTCTACCAGCGGGCGGGTAAGTGATCAAGACGTTCCTCTTAGCCGCGCTGCTTGTTGCCCAAGTGCCGCAAGCTGCGTCTGTTGCCTCTGCGCCTCCCCCCGCGCCGGAGGTCATTTCTTCATTTACCGGGCGTATTGCCCCCGTGCAACACTACACGTTTGACGTCGATGCGCGTATCGCGCTCTTGACGTTTCCGTGGCTGCGCTTCACGCTGCATGGCCATGGTACGTATACGCGCGGTGGCGACTTCAGCGTGCACTTCAACAACGTGCCGTGGTTCGGTCGCGGCTTTGACACGATGCCGATGGGCGCGCTCGATCTCAACAACTGGCCGGCGTTGTATTCGATGCAGGTTGCGCAAACCGATGGTTCCGTCACCACGCTTTCGATGCGTGACGTCAAGGACAGTCATCTCACCCAGGCGCGCGCAAAGATCGATGCGACGCAAGGTCTCTTGCAAGTGCTCTGGACCTACGACTACGGCGGCCACGTGAAGCTCACGATCGTGCCGCAACCGGTCGCCGGCTACTACTTCCCGTCAACCGAGGAAGCCGAGATCGTGATGCCGCAGTACCGCGCGATGGCGTGGGCGACGTTCTCGAACTACCAGGTCGCTACTGCGCACTCGGCGCCGGAGACGTCTGCGCGACAGCGTCGCTGACAAACTTCACTGCAACCACCGTGCCCGGCTTCACGTCGACGTCGGTCTTCATCTCTTGCGAGAGCATGTAACCGCTCGCGGCGCCGAGCAAGCCGCCGTGATGTTTGCCCGCAGCGATGTGCCCCGCGGTTCCCCCACCCAGCACCATGCCGATCGTACGCCAGTGATGCGACTGCGCGTCGAACGCGCCGACGTTGACCAGCTGCACGTTGATCGGCGCCTTCTCGCCGTCGGGAAGCCGCACGTCGTCGAAGACGACGGTGAGGGCCGGCTTCTTCCCAAGGCCGGCGGGCGAGACGCCTGCGAGATGACCGTCGATGATTGCGCCATCACTGCGCACGATCGTGAACGTATCGCCGTCGTGGCTCTTCTTGGTGGAAATCCCATTTTGGAGCTTGCTGCGAAACTGCGTGCCGGCGGTGACGAGCACTGAGCCGCCCGGCGCAGCCGGCGCGCCGCTTGCGGCGCTTTGCGTGGAAACGTTGGAACTTCTACCGCACGCGCAAAGAACGGCAAGAACGGTAACGACGGTGACGAACGCGAACTTATTCATCCCCGGCGGAGTTGGGCCGGAATAGCAGGAGTCCTTCAAGCATGCACCAACGGGCCACCAACGATTTCACTCTCCGGGTTGCTACGGTCAACGGGTCAGGCAGTCAATCATCCAATCTGGTTTTGACCAACGCCATCTTCCGTCTCGGGATCCCGGTTGCGCCGAAGAATGTGTTCCCCTCCAATATCGAGGGGCTACCAACCTGGTTCGACGTTCGCGTTTCCTCGAAGGCCTATCAGTGCCGCACGCGCGACGTTGACGTGTTGGTTGCGCTCAATGCTGCAACATGGCGCACCGACATTGCCGCGGTCAAAGCCGGCGGCGCGGTGATTCACGAAGCAACCTACTCGGTCTCGGGCGAGAGTTCGCGCGACGACATCGTCTACTATCCTGTGCCGTTTAACGAGCTCGCGAAGCAGCACTTCAGCGACGGTGCGCTGCGCAAGTATCTGCTCAACATGATTTACGTCGGCGTGGTCGGTGAGTTGCTCGGTATCCGTGAAGCCGATGTCGAGGCGGCGATTGGGGCGCAGTTCAAACGCAAGGCCAAAGCTGCCGCAACCAACATTGAAGCCGCGCGGATCGGCTACACGTTTGCGCGCGAGAACTTGAAGAAGACCGATCGCTTCGCGCTCGAGCCGATGACCGGTAAAACCGACGGACTCTCGTTCATGGATGGCAACCGCGCGGCGGCGCTTGGCTGCATCATGGGCGGCTGCACCGTCGCAGCGTGGTATCCGATCACGCCGTCGTCTTCGCTATGCGAAAGTTTCATCGCGCTCGCCGACAAGTATCGCGTCGATCCGGACACGGGCGAACGTCGCGTCGCGATCGTGCAAGCCGAAGATGAGCTTGCGGCGATCGGGATGGTGCTCGGTGCCGGCTGGGCCGGCGCGCGCGCAATGACATCGACGTCGGGACCGGGCATCTCGCTGATGGCCGAATGGGCGGGCTATGGCTATTACGCCGAAGTGCCGGCCGTGATTTTCGACGTGCAACGCGCGGGGCCATCGACGGGTTTACCGACGCGCACGATGCAAGGCGACGTCTCGTTTGCCTATACGCTCTCGCACGGTGACACCAAACACATCGTGCTGTTGCCGGCAACGGTGCAAGAAGCGTACGAGATGGCGATGGACGCGTTCGATCTCGCGGATCGTTTCCAAACGCCGATCTTTGTACTCTCCGATCTCGATTTGGGCATGAACGCGTGGATGACGCCGGCGTTGCCGTATCCCGATCGTCCGTTCGATCGCGGGAAGGTGTTGCACGAAAAAGATCTCGACAAACTCGAGAAGTGGGGACGCTATCGCGACGTCGATAAAGATGGCGTACCGTATCGCACGCTACCGGGAACGAAACACGATCGCGCGGGCTTCTTTACGCGCGGCACGGGCCATGACGAAGAAGCGCGGTATTCGGAATTGCCCGACGTGTGGCAGCGCGGGCTCGATCGCCTCGTGCTCAAGCACGAGACCGCACGCACCGCCGTACCGCAGCCGGTCGTCACGGGGCACGGGCATCCGATCGCGATTCTCGCCTATGGTACGACGCATCACGCCGTGATCGAAGCGCGCGATATCCTGACGAGCCGCGGCGTCGAGACCGACTATATCCGCGTCCGCGCGCTGCCGTTTTCCTCGGATATTGCCGCGTTCATCGCGCGGCACGAACGCGTCTATGTCGTCGAACAAAACCGCGACGGACAGCTCTTCCGTTTGCTGCGCGCCGAGCTTCCGAATCATCTCGTCTCCCGGATCCAATCGATCCGTCACTACAACGGCGTGCCGATCGACGCGCACGCCATCGTCGATCCGCTACTTCAAGCGGAACGTGAACCAGCGGTGGTAGCAGAATGACCGTCAATCTCCTTGGGCTTTCGCGCGATGTCTACAAAGGGCTCCCGACGACGCTGTGCGCGGGCTGCGGACACAACTCGATCACCAATCACCTGATCAAGGCGCTCTACGAATATGGCGTTGCGCCGCATCTGCTGGCGAAGATGAGCGGCATCGGCTGTTCGTCCAAGACGCCGGCGTATTTCGTCGAGCAGGCGCACGGCTTCAACGGCGTACACGGGCGCATGCCTTCCGCGGCAACCGGTGCAAAACTCGCCAATCGCGAGCTGCTCGTGCTCGGCATCAGCGGCGACGGCGATACGGCGAGCATCGGGCTCGGCCAATACGCGCACATGATCCGGCGGAACGTCGATTGCGTCTACATCGTCGAGAACAACGGCGTCTACGGTTTGACGAAAGGGCAATTTTCCGCGACCGCCGATGTGGGCTCGACGCTCAAGAACGGTACGCCGAATGAGTACTCGACGATCGACATCTGCGGGCTCGCGATCGAACTCGGCGCAACGTTCGTCGCGCGTTCGTTTTCGGGTGACGGTAAACAACTCGTGCCGTTGATGCAGGCGGCGTTCGCGCATCGCGGTACATCGATCCTCGACATCATAAGCCCGTGCGTAACGTTCAACGATCACGAGGGCTCGACGAAGAGCTACGCCTACCTCAAAGATCACGAGATCGCGCTCAACGCGCCCGACTTCATTCGCCCGCGCCAAGAGATCACCGTCGACTACGAGCCGGGCACGGTGCAAGAGATTACGCTGGAAGACGGCTCGCGCGTGATGCTGCGCAAAGTCGACCGCGACTATGACGCAACCAGCCGCATCGATGCGCTTTCATTGATTCACGAAACGCGCCGCGACGGCGAGTTCGTCACCGGCCTGCTCTTCGCCGACACCGGCGTGCCGGATCTCAACGAGCGCGAAAAGCTCGTGCAGAAGCCGCTCAAAGACCTCAAAGAGGACGAGCTGCGCATTAGCCGCGCCGACTGGGACGCGCTATTTACGACTTAACGAGGTTGATCGAAAGCGGGTAGGTGTAGGCTTCGCCTGCATTGGCTTTAAGCGCGGCGATGATCGAGAAGATCACGATGACGATTTGGACGGCCCAGATGATCAGGAAGCCGATCCCGCCAAATGCGAGGCACGCACCGATGATGCCCGCGATGAGCATCGTCAGCTGAAAATTGAGCGCGTTGCGCGCCTGCTCTTTGAGCCACGGGTTGTTGCTTACCGCGAGATACACGATCAGCGACGGGATGAACCAGAAGAAGATGCCGGCGATATGCGTGAGCATCGCGGCCACTTTATCGCTCTGAGAGGGAGAGGACTCAATCATGAGGGTTGGGGCCTCCTTGCGATGGGCGAGGACCAGGCTTTTCGCCGCGAGGGTCCGGACCGCCGCTTGACAATCAATAAGTGTAGACTTATGATTTGTCAGTGACCGCGACTGCCCTCATCGATTCCGTGATGCGGACGCTCTCCGATCCAACCCGGCGAGCGATCTACGAGCGGATCATCGCCAGTAACGAGGCGACCGTGCGGGAGCTGACCGATCGCGCCGGCGTCTCGCAACCCGCCGTCTCGCAACACCTCAAAGTGCTGCAAGACGCCCGGCTCATCGTCGGCCGGAGGGAGGGGCGCAACACGTTTTATCGGCCTGATCCGCGCGGCTTGCAGCCGCTCGCGGAATGGATGCAAGCACACCGGCGTTTCTGGGAAGAGAGCTTCGATCGCCTCGGCGATTACTTGAACGAACTCCAACGTAGTGAGGAAAAATCATGATCGATGCACCTTTGACGCAACCGATGAAGATCGTCTCGACCGTCGCGCGCATTCTCCTCGGCGTGATGTTCACGGTCTTTGGCCTAAACGGCTTCCTGCACTTCATCCCGTCACCAGCGTTCCCGCCTGGCTATCTGATGGATTTCTTTACCGCGATTGTCGGTTCGGGCTTCTACGTGATGCTGTTCGGCGTGCAGCTGATTTGCGGGATCTTGCTGCTGATCGACCAGTACGTACCGCTCGCCATCGTGGCGCTTGCCGCGACACTGGTGAACATCCTCACGTTCCACGCAACGATGAATCCGCAAGGCTTTCCGCCGGCAATCATCGCGACGATTCTATGGTTCCTTACCGCATGGCCGATCCGCGCGCAGTTCGCGCCGACCTTCGCACGAAAGGCGAGCGTATGAGCAGCATGAAGCTTCTATCCGATCGGGAATTCGCGTTTGAATACACCTTCGACGCGCCGTGCGAACTTGTGTGGGATGTGATGTACGATCCGAAGCACATCCCGAATTGGTGGGGTCCCGCGCGCCTGCGGACAGTGATCGAGATTATGGACTTTCGCCCCGGTGGAAAGTGGCGCTTTTTACAGTACGAGCCCGACGGAAAGCTGCACGCCTTCCATGGCGAGTATCTCGAAATCGTCAAACCCGAGCGGGTGGTGATGACCTTCGAATACGAACCGTGGGCGGGCCATGTCAGCCGCGTGACGCACACGCTTGTCGAACGCGACGGACGCACGACGCTCACCGCGCATCAGCTCTTCGCCACGAAAGAAGAACGCGACCAAATGATGGACGCGGGTGCAAAGGCGGGATACGACGAGTCGATGGAGCGCCTCGCCGAGCTGCTACGCGCTGCGGCGAAACTCGCTTAAGCGATCCTCGAGACGCACAAACGCGTCGACGACTATCGGGTCGAAGGCCTTGCCGGTCTCACCGCGGATTTGCGCGAGCGCGTGCGGCTGGGTGAACTCGATGCGATGCGGACGCTCCGAAGTTAGCGCAACGTAGGTATCGGCCAGCGCGACGATGCGTGCCAGCAGCGGAATCTCCGCGCCGGCAAGTCCGTCGGGATAGCCGGTGCCGTCGAAACGCTCGTGATGGTAGCGCGCGATTGCTTCGGCTTCGCGCAACAACGGGCGCGTCGCGCCGCCAAGAATTGCTGCACCTGCGTCGACGTGGCCATTCACGATGCTGCGCCAGCGCGTGGGTAGCGCCGACGGCGTCGAGCGTACGCGCTCGGGAATGGAGAGCATGCCGATGTCGTAGACGAGCGCTGCCGAGCGCAGCGCGTCGATGTCGCCATGGTCGATGCGCATCTGTTCGGCGATCGCTACCGCGAGGTCACGAACGGCTTCAGCGTGATCGGCCAACTCGCGGCTGCTTACGCGCATCGCGCGATGCAGACGTTCGAGCGTGTCGCGCTCGTCGGTCGGCATGACGATTTCGCCGTAGGTCGTGCGGCTCGAGGGCTGTACGACAGCGAAGCGGCGCAGTTGCGCAGTGAAATCTTTGAGCGAGATCGGCTTTTCGACGAACGCCGTCGCGCCGGCGCCCAAGGCGCGTGGTCCTAAGCTGCGGTCGCTGTTGGCGGTGAGCATCAGGACCGGCGTAAATGCATGAGCTGGGAGTCCGCGCATCGCCTGGGTGAAGGCGACGCCGTCCATATCCGGCATGAAATAATCGACGATCACCAGGGCCGGGCGCAGGCTCTCGAGTTCTGCGAGGGCGGCATGAGGGTCGGAGAACGCAATGGGGGTCTCGCCCAGCACGCGCTTGATCACGGCACTATAGAGTTTGAGGGTCGCCTCGTCGTCGTCGATAATTACCACACGGTACATGTACCTAGTGTGCCCATTTTTAGGTTGACGCGGATTATCGCGGCGAAAACCTTTGGCCCCGTCTAGGTAAAGCAGCCGTCAAGTAGCCGAGCGATCGTCCTTTTGCCCGCGACTAAAGACGTAATAAACTGGGATCCCAGTCAACAAAACGGCGATGCCGAAGGAGGCGTCGAGCGGGGACTTTAGGACCACGTCGATCACGATTGCCCAGGCAGTGACCAGAAAGAGCAGCGTGCTCCAGGGATGCAGCGGGATCCGGAACCACGGTTCCGGCGTGCCGGCGATGCGATCGCGCCGGCGGAAAATGAAGA
>JBAUEZ010000216.1:0-3383 GCA_049678885.1 Candidatus Aquilonibacter sp.
ACGTAATAGGTTGCACCGAGCGCGAGGAACGTAAACCACATCCCGACGGCATTGTGCATGAAGAAGCCCTGCACCGCGACTTGCCCGAGTCCGTTTTGATAGAACGGGATGATGCCGACGGTGCTCAGGATGATCGTGAAGATGAATCCGCCGATCGTGTACCAATTCGAGATGTAGATGTCGCGCTCGGTGCGCGCGGCCACGGTGCGAACGACGACCAAGCCGCTCAAAAACACGCCGGCCATGAAAATCAACCGCACCCACCACACCCACTCGCGATATTCTTGATCGCCGTAGTTGATTCCAAGATCGAGGGTGATCGTGCCACAGATTGCCGCGACGTTATAACAAATCAGCGAGAGCCAAGCCCAGCGCTTTCCGGCAATCGGCACGCCGGATGTTCGCGACGCGACCCAGAGTGCCGCACCTGAAAGCGCAACGGAAGCCCAACCATAAAACGTCCCGTTGGTGTGAATCGCGCGCAGGCGCCCGAACGAGAGCAACGGATTGGTCGCCCAGTCCGGATAGGGAAACTTGAAGCTCATCAGCACCGCGACGGCGGTCGTGAGCAACAGCCAAAAAGTCGCGCTGGTTGTAAACGCGGCAAGAAGCGCAGCGTCCTCGCGATCGCCTTCTTGCGCCACGCTGCGCGTTGTAGCAAGCACCGCCCGCGCCATGTACAATTCTGGCGCGAGCGTGAGAGCGATGTCAACCGGATAGCGTAGACCAAACGGGAGAAGGCCGCTCGGCGAGACAAGGATGGCTTGGCTCGGGCATCCTCAGCTCGAGGATGGAGGATCCATGGGCAGCCCCTCTCTTGCCGTGAACGTCGGAAACACGGGATTCATGCTACTCTGTGCGAGCCTCGTCATGCTGATGACGCCGGGGCTCGCGTTTTTTTACGGGGGGCTCGTCGCCCGCAAGAACGTCCTTGCGATCATGATGCAGAGTTTCATGTCGCTGGGATGGACCACCGTTTTGTGGCTTGCCTTCGGCTATTCGATGTCCTTCGGACCCGACTGGCACGGCGTGATCGGCAACCCGACGACGTATGCGTTCCTACATAATGTAACGCTGACCACGATGTTCACTGGAAACGATGCCGGCATACCACTCGTCGTGCATATTGCGTATCAAATGATGTTCGCGATTATCACGCCGGCGCTCATCACCGGCGCCTTCGCCAATCGCGTGACCTTTAAAGCGTATTTTTGGTTCTTGACGGCGTGGTTGATCCTGGTGTATTTCCCGTTCGTCCACATGCTCTGGAGTCCCGACGGCCTTCTGGCAAAATGGGGCGTCGAAGATTTCGCCGGCGGAATTGTCGTCCACGCATCGGCCGGATTTGCGGCGCTAGCGTCCGTCCTTTTCGTCGGACGCCGCTACATCGTGGAGAACAAACCGCACAACGTACCGCTGATTGCGCTCGGCACGGGACTGCTGTGGTTCGGGTGGTATGGCTTCAACGCCGGCTCCGAATTGCGCGTCGACTCGGTGACGGCG
The DNA here is from genome assembly GCA_049678885.1 of Candidatus Aquilonibacter sp. GTDB lineage: Bacteria > Vulcanimicrobiota > Vulcanimicrobiia > Vulcanimicrobiales > Vulcanimicrobiaceae > Aquilonibacter. The sequence goes on from JBAUEZ010000216.1 coordinate 1,504, forward strand.
TCAGCGTTTCTGAACACCGATGTCGCAGCGTCGTTTGCCGCTGTGACGTGGCTTATCATCGAATGGAGCTTTGGGCGCCAACCGAAGTTCGTCGGCATGCTCACGGGCGCGGTAGCCGGACTTGCGACGATCACGCCGGCCGCAGGCTACGTTTCATCGGCCACAGCGGTCATCATCGGTATCGCCGCAGGCCTCGTCTGTTATGCTGCGGTGGCACTGAAGAACCGTCTTGGATGGGACGATGCCCTCGATGTGTGGGGCGTACACGGCGTCGGCGGATTTCTCGGTATCACGCTGCTCGGCGTCTTCGGATCCACATTGTGGAACCCAAGCGGTGCGAATGGACTGTTCTATGGCGGTGCAGGGTTTTTCGGAAAACAACTGACCGCAGCCATTCTTTGCAGCGCTTATGCGTTCGTCTTCACGTACGTCATGCTCTATCTGATCAACTTGATAACGCCGGTGCGCGTTGGGCACGAAGGTGAGGAGCGCGGCCTCGACATCGAGCTTCACGGCGAAGAGGCATACCCACAGAGTATTTGAACGAGCGCGTTAACTGGTGCTCAGGAAGGGACTCGAACCCCCACGATGTTGCCACCGCCGGCACCTGAAGCCGGTGCGTCTACCAATTCCGCCACCTGAGCGTATTATCGCCGCGCGAAGCGGGTTGCGCGGCCGGGCTTCGTTCGTGAAACCGGGGGATTGTCCTCGGGGTTAGCGGAGGGGCAATGTCCCTCCTCAGACCTCTGTCGGACCCCATAACCCTCGACCCGTATTCGGAAGCGGTCACGACCGCGGCCGAGCGGGTCAGCCCCTCGGTCGTTGCGATCGAAGTCCACGCCGGCCGTCACGGCGGCAACGGCTCGGGCTTTGTCTTCACACCCGATGGCTTCATTCTTACCAACAGTCACGTGGCCGGCGACGCCGATCGGATTTCGGTTGCGCTCCTCGACGGCCGCGAGTTTCCGGCGCGTCTCATTGGTGATGATCCGCACAGCGATCTCGCTGTGCTGCGCATCGATGGACCCGATCTCATACCCGCAGCGCTCGGCGATTCGTCGCAATTGCGCGCGGGGCAACTCGTTGTCGCCGTCGGCAATCCGCTCGGACTGGCCTACACCGTGACCGCGGGCGTCGTGAGTGCGCTCGGTCGCTCGTTGCGCTCGCAATCGGGCCGGCTGATGGACAACATCATTCAAACCGATGCGGCGCTCAATCCGGGTAACTCCGGTGGACCGCTCGTTACCTCGACCGGCGAGGTCATCGGCGTCAATACTGCAATCTTACCCGGGCAAGGATTGTGCTTTGCAATCGCCATCAATACCGCGAAACATATCGCCGGGTTGTTGATACGTGATGGCAGGGTGCGACGCGGATATTTTGGTATCGCCGGCCAAGATGTCAGACTTTCGGCAGCCGCTGCGCGCCGCTTCACGCTTACCGATCCGCGCGGTGTGTTGGTCGATTCGGTCGAGCCGGGTAGTCCGGCTGACACTTCGCGCTTGCACGCGGGGGATGTGCTCCTGGCAATCGAAGGCGAACGAGTGTACGGCGTCGACGATCTGCACAAGCGCTTGACGTCGATTGACCTCACCCGCCCGTACAAACTTGACGTTCTGCGTAAGGGCGAACGTCTGGACCCGATTATCCTCCCTGTCGAATCGCCATTATGATCCGCAAGCTCATTCCGATCCTCGGAATCACCTTCGTCGACATTATCGGCTTCAGCATGATGCTGCCGGTGCTGCCGTACCTTGTGCTACATTTCGGATTGAGCGCAATCGTCGTCGGGATATTGCTCTCGACGTTTTCATTCTGCCAATTGGTTTCAGGCCCGGTCTGGGGCAACGTTTCGGATCGCATTGGGCGCAAGCGCGTGC
>JBAUEZ010000217.1:0-10202 GCA_049678885.1 Candidatus Aquilonibacter sp.
ACAAAGAGCTACGCGACTTCGAAAAGTCCGGCGGCGCCCATGCCGCCGCCGATACACATCGTTACGACAACGTATTTCACGCCGCGGCGCTTGCCTTCGATCAGTGCGTGCATCGTCATGCGTGCGCCGCTCATGCCGTACGGATGGCCGATCGAGATCGCGCCACCATCGACGTTGAAGCGGTCGTTGGGAATGCCGAGCGTGTCGCGGCAGTACACGGTTTGTACCGCGAAGGCTTCGTTGAGCTCCCACAGTCCGATGTCATCGATTTTTAGACCGTGCGCCTTGAGCAGTTTTGGCACGGCGAAGACCGGACCGATGCCCATCTCGCCCGGTTCGCAACCGGCGACTGCAAAGCCGCGATAGAAGCCGAGCGGTTTGAGGCCGCGCTGTTTCGCAAGTTTCGAATCCATGATCACGACCGCAGCCGCGCCGTCGCTGAGTTGCGATGAGTTGCCGGCGGTGATCGTCGTGTCTTTGATGCCCGGCACCGCGCCTTTGAGTTGCGACAGGCCTTCGAGCGTCGTGTCCGGGCGATTGCCTTCGTCTTTCTTGAGTACGACCTGCTCTTCGGTCACTTTGCCCGAGTCTTTGTCTTGCACGTACTTCCAGCTCGCGAGATCGACGATCTCATTGTCGAACCGGCCGGCCTTCTGCGCGTCGGCGGTACGTTGCTGACTCTGGAGCGCGTACTGATCTTGCGCCTCACGTGAGACGTTGTACTTTTTCGCGACGTTGTCGGCGGTGTAGAGCATCGGCATGTACACGTCCGGCGTGTGGCGCAACAGCCAATCCTCGGTGTAGAACTCCGTATTCAAGTAATTCTGCACCATCGAGATCGACTCGACGCCGCCACCAACCGCAACGTCAGCGTTGTCGACGATGACGCGTTTCGCCGCCGCTGCGATCGCATCGAGACCCGATGCGCAGTAGCGGCTGACCGTCTGTCCCGACACGGTTACCGGACAGCCCGCGCGCAGCGCGGCGGTACGTCCGATGTTGTTGCCGGTTGCACCTTCGGGCAAGCCCGAGCCGATGACGACGTCTTCGACTTCGGCCGGGTCGATGCCGGCGCGTTTCATCGCCTCTTCAACGACGAAGCCCGCCATCGTGGCGCCCGGGGTTTGATTGAATGCACCGCGGAACGCGCGCCCGATCGGCGTGCGCGCCGCTGAGACGATTGCCGCCTCACGCATGAACGAGTTCTCCCTTTTTGTATGTGGCAAATGTGCCGTTGTTTTCTGCAATTTGTTTGAGTAGTGGCGCCGGTTCCCAACCGAACTCGACCACGCGGTCATAGACGTGCTTGACGCCGACTTCATCGGCGTACCACATCGGGCCGCCGTGATGCGGCGGGAAGCCGTAGCCATACACGTAGACGATGTCGATGTCGCCGGGTCGCAGGGCAACGCCCTCTTCGAGTAAGAACGCGCCGCGATTGATCAGCGCGAACGTCAAGCGATCGAGGATCTCTTGATCGCTCACCTCGCGCGGCTTGATGCCCGCCTTCTTCGCTTCTTCTGCAAAGAGCGCGTCTATCTCGGGATCCGCGATCGGCTCGCGGCCCTTGCCGATGCCTTTGTCGTACTTGAAGTAACCCGCCATCGTCTTCTGTCCGAGCCGTTTCATCTCAACGAGACGATCGACCACGTTGGTGCGACCCTTGGCGATGTCCGGACGTGCCTTGGCGATGTGCCACGCGACGTCGATGCCGGAGAGATCGCCCATCGCAAACGGGCCCATCGGGAAGCCGAAGTTCCTTGCGACCGCATCGATGCGCATCGGCGAGACGCCTTCTTCGGCGAGCTCGCCTGCGGCCCGAGCGTAGTCGATGACCATGCGGTTGCCGATGAAGCCGAAGTCATTGGCCGAGAGCACGGCCGTTTTGCGCAGCGTCTTGCCCAGCTTGAACGCGGTTGCAATCGTTTCAGGTGACGTATTCTTGCCGCGCACGATCTCGAGCAACGGCATGATGTTCGCCGGCACGAAGAAGTGCAGGCCGATGAACTTGTTGGGACGCTTCGTCACCGACGCCATCTCGTCGATGTCGAGCGTCGAGGTGTTCGAGGCAAGGATGCCTTCGGGTTTGACGATCGCATCGAGCTTGGCGAAGACTTGCTTCTTGACGTCCATGCTCTCGAAGACCGCTTCGACCACGACGTCGGCATCGGCCAGTTCGTTGTAGTCGTTGGTGAACTGCACCGACTGCCCGAGCTTCCACGCCTCTTCTTGCGTCATGCGGCCTTTTTGCACTTCGTACATGAACATGCCCATGACCGTCTGCTTGGCTTTGTCGATCGCCTCTTCGTTCGAATCGATGATGTGCACCGGAATCCCGGCTTGCGCGAACGTGATTGCAATGCCGCTGCCCATCGTGCCCGCGCCGATGACGCCCGCCTTCTTGATCTCGAGCGGTTTGGCCGCCGGAAGCTCGGGAATCTTGGCCAGCTCGCGCTCGGCAAAGAACACGTGGCGCAGCGCGGCCGACGGCTTCGAACGCACCAACTCTTCGAAGAGCCGCGCTTCGCGCGCGAGCCCGAACACGAAGGGCAGCTCGAACGCGGCATCAACCGCGTCGATCAATTTGTGCGCCGCATAGCCGCCGTTGTCTTCGGACGGCACGAGCTTGTGCGCTTGCGAGACGATGAACGGCAACGCGTTATCGGCAATGCCTTTGCCGATGAACGGCTTGCGCTGCGAAACCCGATGTTTTCCGCCTTGCTTTGCAAGCGCGAGCGCCGCACCTAAAAGATCCGACTCAACGACTTGATCGACGATGCCCTTGTCTTTCGCCTCGTCCATCTTGACGTTGCGGCCCTTGAGCATGATGTCGAGCGCGTCTTGCCCACCGATCAAGCGCGGCAGACGTTGCGTACCGCCTGCGCCCGGTAACAAGCCAAGCTTGATCTCGGGCAAACCGATCTTCGCATCCTTGAGCGCGACGCGATAGTCGCACGCGAGCGAAAGCTCGAGACCACCTCCGAGCGCGTTCTTTTCGATCGCGGCAACGAAGGTCTTGTCGCTCTTTTCGACCGCGGCGATCACATCGCGAATCGTTTTCGTCTCGGGCGTGGGTTCGGTGTTGAAGTCGTTGACGTCGGCGCCGGCCGAGAATTGGCCGTTGGCACCGATGAACACAACCGCGTTCACCTTCGGATCGGCCGAGGCGGCCTCGATAATCGGTACGAGTTCGCCCGAGAGCGCGAATGAGAGTGAGTTGACGGGCGGATTATCGAGCGTGATAATCCGCACACCGTCACGGTCTTCAGTCTTGATGAAGCCCATCGTTTATGCTGTCACCACCGTCTTACGATCGAGTTCGAATGCTTCTTCGGGCAGCGTCATCACGTCGCCGGCGCCGTCGATGATCTGGCGCTTGTACCACGCACCTTGGGTAAGCACGTGCGAGGCGTAAAACTTCGCCGTCGTGATCTTCGCCGGATAGAACGGGTCCTTGTCACCGGCGGCGATCTTCTCGGCCGCGATCTTCGCGGCGCGCGCCATTTGCCAGCCGCCCGCGACGACGCCCCAGAACTTGAGGTAGGGCACCGAACACGCAAAGGCTTTGCGCAGATCGCCCATCGCGTTCATGCCGATCCATTGCGAGACTTCCGCCAACGATGCGATGCTCTTGAGCAGCGCTTCGCCGATTGCTTTCACGTCAGCGTTGCCGTGCGCAGCCGCTTCCTTGGCAGACTTCTCCATGTCTTTGATCACGGTCGTCGCCGTCGCGCCCATGTCGCGAATCAGCTTGCGACCCACGAGATCGAGGGCCTGAATACCCGTCGTGCCTTCGTAGATCGTCGTGATGCGCACGTCGCGATACTGCTGCGCGATGCCGGTCTCCTCGATGTAGCCGGCGCCGCCGAAGATCTGTAGCGCGGTCGAGCACAGCTCGACGCCGTTCTCGGTGCACCAACCCTTGACGACCGGAATCATTAGCTCGGTGAACGCTTTGTGCTGCTTGCGCACTTTTTCATCGGGGTGCTTGTTGGCGAAGTCGAGCGACGCCGCGGTGACGTACGAGAGCGCACGCATCGCCTCGAGGTTCGCCTTCTGCCACATCAGCATGCGGCGCACGTCGGGATGCTCGATGATGCGCACCGGCGTCTTGCTACGAGTAGCGGCATCGGCCATCTGCACGCGCTCCTTGGCGTACTCGAGCGAGTGCTGATACGCGCGATCGGCGACGGCATAGCCCTGCACGCCGACCGAGAAACGCGCCGCGTTCATCATGATGAACATGTACTCGAGGCCGCGATTGGCTTCGCCGACCAAATAACCGACGGCGCCTTTGCCCTTCTCACCGAACTTCATCGTGCACGTCGGGTTGCCGTTGATGCCGAGCTTGTGCTCGATGCCGGCGCACACGACGTCGTTGACCTCGCCGAGCGAGCCGCTGTCGTTGACGAGCACCTTCGGCACGATGAAGAGCGAGATGCCCTTCACGCCTTCCGGTGCACCGGGCAGACGCGCGAGGACCAAGTGCACGATGTTCTCGGCCATGTCGTGCTCGCCAAAGGTAATGAAGATCTTCTCGCCGGTGAGCAAGTAGTGATCGCCCTCCGGAACCGCCTTGGTGCGCACTTGCGCAAGATCCGAACCGGCTTGCGGCTCGGTCAGGTTCATCGTGCCGGTCCACTTGCCCGAGACGAGATTGGGAATCCACTTCTGCTTCTGCTCGTGCGAGCCGACGAGTTCGATCGCTTCGATCGCGCCTTGATTGAGCAACGGACCGTTGGCGAAACCGATGTTCGCAGCGTTCCACATCTCGAGCGTCGGCCCGAGCAGTAACTGCGGCAAACCTTGCCCGCCGTATTCATCGGGAACCGGCAGTCCGATCCAACCGGCGTCGGCAAACTTTTTATACGCTTCTTTGAAGCCTTTCGGCGTGGTGACCGCGCCGTTGTTCCACGTGCAGCCTTCTTTGTCCGCAACGCGATTGAGCGGATCGAGCACACCGGTTGCAAACGATCCTGCTTCATCGAGAATCGATTCCCACACGTCGGCGGCGTCTTCAAATCCGGGGAGTTTCGCAACTTCATCGACGCCTGCGAGCTCGCGCAGAACGAATTGCATGTCGCGCAGTGGGGCTTGGTAGGTGCTCATCCTCGTCGTGTTCTCCTCCGCCGATTAGGCGGCGTCGATGTTATAGAGTTCGCTGCGTAGACGGGCGATAGAACCCGCCAGCGTATCGAGATACGGAAGCATGCCGTCCTTGATGCGTTCGAGTCGCGCACGGCCGGCGTCGGTGACGCGGTAGTAGCGGCGCGAGCGTTTGGTGGGATGCTCCCACTCCCCGACGATGAATCCGCGCTCCTCCAATCGCCGCAACAGCGGGTAGATCGTGTTCGTATTCACGCCGAGAAGACCGGCGCAGAGCGTTTCGATCCGCGCCATCAGGCCGGAGCCGGTGTCGGCTTCTTCAGCCAGCAAGTGCAGGACCAGAACCGGGAAGACGGTCTTGGACTTGATCGGGCCCCGGAGGACCTCTTCGGCCGGGCTGGTGTGCTTCTGACTCATATTAGTTAGAACAATATTAAATCTAATAAGAGTTCCAAAAGCAACCCCCTGCGCCTCAACGCGAGCCCGAAGCCCGCTCGAAGGGTCACTCTCCCGTGCTTTGGGAGCAAATTTGCCCGGCGATCACCACCGTCTTAAACGAAGGTTGATCCGTTGTCGGGAACGATGCTGCCGGACTCGCCGGCTTCACGCAATTCGACGCCATGAGGTAGGCCATGATCGACGCGTACGTCGCCGGACTCAGCGAACCCGGCGCAGTGAGCGGCATTTGCTTGGTGACGATCTGGTGGATTTCGGAAACACTGAGCTTCGTTGCCGCAAAACCAGCACCGACGAGCGCCGGTGCCGAGACGCCTTGCAACTGCGCACCATGACACGCGGAGCAGTTTTGCGCGTACGCCGCCTTGCCGGCTTGTACTTGCGCCGCCGTATAGGGGACGGTTCCTGCTTGTTTGACGCCGGCCGCCGCAGCAACCATCGTCACGCTCTGTCCGTTGCTGCCGTTCGCCGTTGGGCTCGTCGCGCCGACGCGAAACGCCATCACGTAGTCGCCTTTGCTGACCGGCACGTTCGGCGTCTTTTGATTTCCCGGCTCGCCGCCAACGACAACGAGATACTCTTGGCCGCCCGCCGTGTACAGCGAGAAGGGCGCAACGATTGCGGTGTTGGTCGCGTAGGTCCAAAGTTGCTTGCCGGTCTTCGTGTCGAGCGCGTAGAGATTACCGGCGAGATCGCTCGTGAACGTCAATCCGGTCGACGTCAGCGTCGCGCCGCCTTGTGCCGGATACGGCAGCGGCGTCTGCCACGCGATCTTTCCGCTTCCAACGTCAACCGCGTTGACCAGCCCCGTGCCGTCTTGGCGCTTGGCCATCGGACCGCCGTGATAATTCTGCCCCTGCTGCCACGGCGGCTGCACCGCGTAGACAAAGAAGATGCCACACTCTTGCGTTACCGGCACGATAAAGTAATTCGTGGTCGGATCGTAGGCGCCGCCGTTCCACTCGACGCCGCCGCCGTGATTCGGACACGCTTTCTTTCCTTCCGGCGTCGGATCTTCGTTCAATCCCTCTTGATGCGCAACGGCGAGCCGGTGAACCAGCTTGCCGGCTGTGCGATCGATGATCACGAAGTTGCCGCCCTTGTCGCCTTCAGCAAGTAAGTGCTGCGTTTGTCCCTTTGCGGCGCTATCAAAGAGGACCGGCGGCATCGCCGGATCGGCGTCGTGCACGTCGGTATCGGTGATTTGGTAGTACCACTTGACCTTCGGCTGCGCGCCGGAGATGTCGAGCGCGACGACCGAATCCGCGTACAGATTTTTGCCTTTGCGATCGCCGTTGTAGAAATCCGGAGCCGGATTCCCCGGCGCGATGTAGAGCGTGTTCGTCGCTGGATCGACCGCCAGCCCACCCCACAACGCCGCGCCGCCATGCTTCCACGAATCGCCTTGCCACGTTTCGTGCCCGGGTTGGCCGGGGCCGGGAATCGTGTCCCACTGCCAGAGTTTCTTGCCGTCGTCAAGGCTGAACGCTTGCACGCTGCCGTTGCCGCCGAAATCACCGCCGGCGACACCGACCAACAACATATTGTTGTCGACGTACGTCGCCATCGAGTACCAATTATTTGCCTGCAACGAACAGCCGACGGTGCTCCAGAGCTGTTTGCCTGTCGCGGCATCGAGCGCGCGCACGCGGCAATCCTGCGTTGCGATAAAGATCTTGCCATTTGCGATGCTGACGCCGCGATTCACGGCAAAGTCGAGCACTGCGGACGGCGTATACGACGCATCCCATTTGAGCGCACCGGTTGTGGCGTCGAGCGCGAGCACCGAGTTGTGCGGCGTGGATACATACATCGTCCCGCCGGAAACGATCGGCGCAGCCTCTTGCTCGCCGGTATCCGCAATCTGCGTCGTCCAGGCCGGCGCGAGTTGCGCGACGTTGTCAGGCGTGATCGTCGAGGTTACGTAGCGGTTGTCGTCGAGCGTGTAGCCCGATGAAAGCCAGTCGCCGCTCGCACCGGGCGAGGCCCCGCTCGCGCCTGGCGAGGCTCCGCTCGAACCTCCCGATGAACACGCCGACACGGCAAAAGTGAGAATAAGGGCAAACGAAAGAGTTCTCATATCTTTACCACCCCGTTCACATGCGATAACCATATCACAGAGGCCGATTTTCCAAGAATCACGAAGAAAGGGAGCACGCGTTCACTTCTGGACGCGTGCAGCTCTCAGCTCGAGAGCCGGAAACGTACGCATATTAATGGAGCCCAAACCCGCCCCTGTTGTCGTCAAGACGAAGCGCGCCGCGCCAGCGAAGGTAGCAAAGATCTACCCGCCGCACGAGCACTTCGGAAGCCCGCTTAACATCTGCCGCGTCTGCGGCGAGAAGTACACCTATACGCAAAAGCCGTATACGGTCGACGGCCTTTCCAACTCCAAGAAGTAGCCGCTTCACACTCTAGCCACGTTCGGGTAACAACGCTGCGCAACACTCTCTCCTCATGGGAGACTGCTCCAGCCTTGCCCGGGCGCTTATCGTACCCAATCGCCCCGTCGGCGCGAGCGCAATCGCCGCAACCCTCGAACAGTTCGGTGCCGCCGCACTTCGATTCGCGCTCGACCATCAGACGCACGTTGCGTCGCTGCATCGCGGCGAAACGTATCGAGAAGCCTCACCAGCGCTGGCTCGTTTAGGGATCGACGTCGATAGCTGGCCGGCACCGCCGGCCGGTTTGTTCGTTGTCGAGGAGCGCACGGTCTATCTGCGCTCGCGCAGCGCGATGACCGTTGCGCACGAATTTGGCCACGCCTTGGATTGCGCGCTGGGCGGCGGCGTCTACCGGTCGGGCATCGATCCGCAGATTCGCCGTTTGTTCATCAACGCGCGAAGTTTCATTACGCCCTATGCCGCGACCGGCATCGATGAGTATTTTGCCGAGGCGCTGCGCGCGTTTGTGGAGGCCAACGATCCCGCATCGCATTGGCCGCGCGCGACGAAGCGGCGTCTACAAACGATCGATCCCGAGATGTTCGATTATGTTAATCGCGTGTTCACGACCGAATTTCGGACGGCAGCATAGGCGCGTATGGATCGAAGTGCTGCTGTGGCGAGGCATTTTGGAAGCAGGGCGCAGGCTCTTTCGTGTCCAGTGGCGAGCAGGTCGGCATACTCGTGGGTGCGGCGTCGGGAGCTTGCCACACCGTTCCGTCTGCGTATTTTGCGCTAATAGCCAGGCAGCTATCTGAAAGCTCTAGCGACTCGTAAGGTGCCCCAGCATCGGGTAGCCGCTGCCGATACACCGAGGTAAGGACGAATACTCCGGGTGAGTAGCTGCCCTGCTTGACGAAATCGACGCCCCCAGAACCGTCGAAGGCACGAAATGTGATTTGGTCGATCACCTTCGAGGACACATTCTTGAAACGAACTTCCAGGTCAGCCGCGCGATAGTAATCGAGCGGACCATGAACGTGAACATTGCACCCAATAATCCCAATGGGGTCGTGCGTTGCATTATCGATGGTTGCAGGGACCGGCGTTGCATCGTTCGGAGGACGCGTTGGAAGCGAGATTGACGGCGGTAATGCTGAAGGTTCCGTCCATGTTTGACCGCCACTGGTAACCGCGCCAATCAGTGTACACGCAGTTGGATCGTCGAGCGAAATATAGGCCGGCGCATTGGTGTTCATCGTGACCCGCTCCAAAACTTCATCCGATGACCCGGGGTGCACCGTCCTTGTCGTCTTGAGATCGACCAGCCACCACCGTCCACGTGCACGCGCCATGTTAGCGATTTGAACGCGTTCGGGCCATCGAGCGAAAACCATACCGCGAAGTTGTAGACAAAGCCCTTGAATCCAAGAAGGCAATGCGCGACGCGAATCGGCGGCGGTCCAGACAATTCATTCGACCGCGATAGCACAGGTGGACTCGGTTGATCTGTGCCTATTAATGCAATGGTCAGGCAGAGCGCAATCGCGTACTTCATCGGTCACCACGGTAACCATCGCTGCTGAAAATGTTCTGACAGCGGCGAATGTCGGCAAGATTAGACGGAATTGCGGCGTGGCAAAGGACGATGGGTATTACACGGGTTGCGTTCCTCATGTATCCGGTGACCGAGATCGAGCGCGCGTGCGCGTTTTATCGCGACATCCTCGGCTTGAAACCGACCGCGCCGATCGGCCAAGCCGGTGAAGCCGGCGTATGGATCGAGTTCGAGGTCGACGGCGCGACCTTCGGGATCGGGAGTTTCGAACAGGCCGGCAAACCCGGTAGGGCCGAATCCCTTGCGCTCGAGGTCGACGACTTCGCGGCCTTCCGAACAGCGCTCGCGGAACGCGGCGTCGATTCAAGCGAACCATACGAGACGCCGATCTGCTGGATATCGGCGATCAACGACCCCGACGGCAATCGCATTTACTTGCACCAGTCGAAGTCATGATCGCTCAACTAGCCACGCTGCTCGTCGCCCCAAACGACCCCTCCAGGATCAATTCCACATAATCGCTGAGGCGCTCCGCGCGTTTGTGGAGGCTAATGACCCCGCGTCACATTGGCCACGCGCAACGAAGATGCGGCTTGAAGCGATCGATCCGGAAATGTTTGGGTATGTCGAGCAATTGTTTCGGATCGAGTTTTTCCAAGCGGCGTGATGTGTGCGCGCGACGCAACGCTGAACGCAGA
>JBAUEZ010000218.1:0-1827 GCA_049678885.1 Candidatus Aquilonibacter sp.
TGGGCCGTGAAGATGCACGCGCTGCGCGTGTTCGGTCTGCTTGAGATGATCGTGTTTGTGATTGTGCTCGCAATCGGCTATGCGTACGTGTGGAAGAAGGGAGGCTTTGCGTGGAGATAGGCCCAGGTCAATTTATGCTCGCGCGTCTCGATGAGGTTGCGCGTTGGGCACAGAGTTCGTCGGTGTGGCCGCTCACGATGGGCCTTGCCTGCTGCGCGATCGAGATGATGACCGTCACCTCGGCCGAGTATGATATCGCGCGTCTGGGATCCGAAGTTTTCCGCAGCTCGCCGCGCCAGGCCGATTTGATGATCGTGTCGGGCCGCGTTGCGCAAAAGATGGCGCCGGTGGTAAAGCGTCTCTTCGACCAGATGGCCGATCCAAAGTGGGTGATCTCGATGGGCGCGTGCGCGAGCTCGGGCGGTGTCTTCGACAACTACGCCGTCGTGCAGGGTGTCGACACGATCATTCCGGTTGATGTCTATGTTCCGGGTTGCCCGCCCACCCCCGACGGGTTGTTATACGCCGTCAATTTGATCCAGCAGCAGATTCGCGAGGGGGGCCGCGGCGGCATCCTGGTTCGGTCGTGAACGAAATCACCTCGTTCATATAAGGAATATATAGCGTGCCCAGTACACAAACTCCGCCGATTGCGGGAACCGCGATCGATCCGCCCGGCGTGCGCCCGGCAATTGACGACGCCACGATTGAAGTCGTCGATCCGAAGGCATTGCGCGCGCGTTTGGAAGCGCTGCGTGCCGAAGGCTACACGATGTTGCTCGATCTGGGCGCCGTCGATTACCTCGAACGCTCACCGCGCTTCGAAGTCGTCTATCATCTTCTAAAGATGCCGACAGCGCCGGCGAGTGTCGCGCAAGTTGGCACGCCTGCGCGCTTGCGCCTGCGCTGCGGCCTGAACGACGGCGAACATCTGATGACCGTGAGCGACTTGTGGAAGGCCGCCGATTGGGCTGAGCGCGAGGTCTTCGATCTCTTCGGCATCATCTTCGACGGTCACCCGGATCTGCGCCGCATTCAGATGCCGCACGATTGGGAAGGGCATCCACTGCGCAAAGACTATCCGCTGCGCGGACCGGCGCGCGAGCGCTCGCCGCGTCCGTCGTTCGGGCTCAAGAGCAACGTGCAGGCCGGCACGCCGCCGTCAGGCCGTACGCTCGAAGCATTGCAAGAGCAAGTGAAGAAGGCGCGCGAGTGAGCCTGAGTACAACGCCGCTGACGCCGGAGATCGTTTCGCAAGAAGGCAACGCGATGGTGCTGTCGATGGGGCCGCAGCATCCATCGACGCACGGCGTGCTGCAGCTCATGCTCGAGATCGAAGGCGAAACGGTCCTCAAGGCGGACGCCGAGATCGGCTACCTGCACACCGGCATCGAAAAGAACATGGAGAACCTATTCTGGTCGCACGGGCAGACCAACGCCGAGCGTATGGATTATCTTGCCCCGTCTTCGAATGCGCTGTGTTACGTGCTCGGCGTTGAGAAGTTGCTCGGGATTACCGACCGCATCCCGGAGCGTGCCAAGCACATTCGTGTGATGGCGGCCGAACTGACGCGCATCGCCTCGCACTGCGTCTGGCTTGGTACGCATGCGATCGATCTCGGCGCGATCTCCGTTTTCTTTTATTGCTTCGATCTGCGCGAAAACATCCTCGACCTCTCCGAGGCGACCGGCGGCGCGCGCATGCATCCGAACTACTTGCGGGTCGGCGGTGTCAACGGCGATCTGCCCGACGGCTACCTCGAAAAAATCGAAGCATTGATTGCGAAATTCCCTGGGCGGATGAAAGAGTTGCGCGGCCTCTTGCAG